>JBCCIW010000128.1:0-8792 GCA_039028055.1 Pseudomonadota bacterium
CTCGACGCACAGGGGGAACGTCCTCAGCCGGTGGACTTGGGCGGTCGTATTTGGGCAGAAGTCAGAAAAGCGTTTGGTGGTGATTTCGATGAAGCTTTTCAAAAAGCGGCAGACGCTAAGTCGTATGAGATGGCCAGTGCTCACTTGGACGAAGCGGCCCGCATTCTTGCGAGCTGTATAGAGGAAAACGTCTTAAACCCACTACCAGAGGGCGGGTCATGAGCGGGCGGTGCGGAGACTGTCGTTATTCTGAGAAGTACGGGGACTATTCAAACGTCCTAACATGCAGAATTAATCCACCTGTTTATCGTTCTGACCATGAGTTAGATTGCTACCCAAAGGTTCGACCCGAAAGCTGGTGCGCAGCCTTCTCTAAACAAACGGAGGCCGACCAGTGAGCCGCGCGCCGAACAAGGAAGCTGCATTAGATTTGATGGCGTCCCGAATTGGCGTCGAAGTGCTCCACGAAAAGCTACACGAGATACGGAAGTATTTGTGGGACAGAGACACCCGGCTGATGGCGCAAGACGGATCGTGCCGCGACACGCTTGAAGGTTGCGAACAAGCACTAAGAGATATTTGGCTCAAAGTTGAAGATTTGCCGCCCCTGCCTTCCGGAGACGTGTCATGAGTAAGCGGAAAGATCTGCAAGACCTGCCTAAGGATCTCGTCAAAGAGCTGAGCAAGGCGTACATCGACAACAATGAGCCAGGGGCCAGCGCTCGCCTGTCGAAGGTTTATGACCTTCTGACGCACGAATGGCAGACAATCGACGATGTCCTGATTGCCTTCTGGGCGAAATATAAACGAGTCCGCAGGCGGACAAACATTTCGAAGGACCTCTCGACGCTTCGAGACGAAGGGCGAATTGAGCGCCGCAGACTAGGCGCACACCTCCAGTATCGCCTCAAGCTGGAGCCCCACAAGTGACACGCGCGGGGCCTTCTCTCGACGAACTGAGTAAGCGTCTGCATGACAGCGAAGTCGCAGAGCTACTCGGATTCAACATTCGGAAATTCCGGGAAGTGCTGGACTCTACCCCGCGTTCACACATTAAGAACGGACGCCAGCGATACTTGCTCCCGCGGCACATCGATGTCGTGATTAAAGCAATGGAGAATACCCCATGCCGCTCAAACTCATCGCCCCAGGCAAAAGGAAAGGCAACAAATACTTCCTCGCGCGCGGGACGGTCCAAGGCAAGCGGGTTGAACGAAGCCTTGAAACTGGCATCCGGAGCATAGCAAATGCGCGACTGCGTGAGCTGGAAATTGAACTTGAAGTCGAACGCGTTCACGGCCCGCAGATCAAGTTTTACGAGGCGGCTATCAAGTACATGGAAGACGGCGGGGAGCGCCGATTTCTCACGCCTATTCTTCAATACCTGGGGGATACGACGCTCGTGACTGACGTGACGCCCCAGCTCATCGACGAAGCCGCCAGGGCGCTCTATCCAAAAGCTCAGCCAGCAACACGTCGCAGGCAAGTTCAGACGCCTATACGAGCCGTTGTCGGCCACTATGAGCGCGGAGGCATGCGGCAATCGTCACAGGACGAGGCTCGCACTCGTTGGCTCACTCCGGAGGAGGCTGAGCAGCTTATTGAGGCTGCGATAGAAGTCGGTCCTCGCAGCTATCGCCTGATCATGACGCTATTGGGCATCGGATGCAGAACCGGAGACTTGATCGAGCTGCAGGTAGAGAACATCAATGTGCCGACGTCGCAGGCGTGGATAGCGGATCCAAAGAATGGTCGGCCGCGTTGGGCACCAATTGAACGCTCACGTGCCCTCCCCGCCTTGCTGGATGGATTGCCAGAACAGGGCGCGGCGTTCCGAACACCTAAAGGCAAGGCATACAAAAAGCGTAAGCATGGTGGCGGTCAGTTTGCTGGTATCTTCAACAAGGCCAGAGACCTTGCCGGTTTGGGCAAGGATGTGACACCGCACGTATGCCGCCACACCTGGGCGACCTGGTATTACGCAGCCACCAGACACAACCTTGCAGGTCTCATGGACGCCGGAGGTTGGGTCAAAACTGACATGGCCATGAGGTACACAAAAATCGCTCCCGCTGACCTTGCCGACAGGCTTCGTTCACATGGCTGGAATTTCGGAAATTGGGGCACAGCTGGGGGAGCGGTCGAAAATGCTCAAATTTATGCAATCAATTGAACGACTTACAATCCCGCAGGGTTCCCTTAGCAGGGGAGCGCCTTCAGCCACTCGGCCACCTCTCCGCGCGAGGCTTCACCGTCTATCGAAACGCTGTGAGCCTTGCAATCCTGTTGTAACGCTTTTCTCAGCCCTTACCGAGCCACTCAAAGTCTTTGTCATTCCACCATGGCCAGAAGCTCGGCAGACCATCGGAAACCTTCACAGGATATTCCGGCTGGCGTTTCTCAAGGAAACTCATAACGCCTTCGCGGGCATCATCTGTTTGACCACGCTCATAAATTGCAGCTGAATCGACGATATGCGCCTCCATCGGGTGAGACGCGCCGAGCATGCGCCACATCATATGGCGGGTCAGCGTTACGGATACGGGAGCCGTGTTATCAGCAATCTCACGAGCGATTTTACGCGCTTCATTCATCAACTCGGCTTGAGGATAGATCGCTCGGATGAGGCCACCATCCAGCGCCTCCTCCGCGGGGAAGACGCGGCCGGAATAGCACCATTCCAACGCGCGACTTACGCCCACAAGCCTTGGTAAGAACCAACTTGAAGCCGCTTCAGGAACGATCCCGCGGCGCGCAAAAACAAAACCAAATCGCGCATTGTCCGATGCGATCCGAATGTCCATTGGCAGTTGCATGGTGACACCCACGCCGACGGCAGCGCCATTAATCGCCCCAATTACTGGTTTGAGGCTTTCGAAGATGCGAAGCGTCATCCGCCCGCCGCCATCTCTCTGAATATCTTCCTGGGTAACGCGCCCAACCTCTTTGCTTTCAGCGCGCGCTTCGTAGTCAAAGGTCTTTGCTCCTTCGGAAAGGTCAGCTCCAGCACAGAAGGCACGGTCGCCGGCACCGGTCATAATCACCGCCCGGACATCATCATTCGCATCTGTAATATCGAAGGCTGTGATGATCTCGTGCATCATCTTGCCCGTGAAAGCATTCATCTTTTCCGGGCGATTGAGAGTGAGTGTCGCAATCCCGTCATCAATCTCTAACTCTATGGTTTCGAAGGTCTGTTCTGTCACCGCGTGGCCTCCCTATGGAACACTCCAAAGAGCACAGCCCCCTTACCTTGCGTACGTCAATAGCACTGAGGCAAATCGCCGTGCAGCCAAGCCTTTTCCTGTTCGGGAGTGTGTGCGAGTCTACTCTACGAACAAATCAGAAAGGCTAGAGCGTTTTATGCCATCCTATCCAGACCCAACTTTGGTAGCGATACCGGCATTCATATTCTTCGTGGCACTTGAATGGTGGGCCGTGGCAAAGAGACATGCGACTGGGAACTACGATGTCAAAGACGCATTTACGTCAATGATTATGGGACTGGGCAGCTCTATATCGGGCGTCCTTTTTGGATACCTGGCCTACTCAGCGACTTTATGGGTTTGGGGAAATTTTCGGATTACAGACATCGCTCTGACCTGGTGGAGTTTCATCGGGTTAATGCTGCTGAATGACTTCTTGTATTACTGGAAGCACCGAGCGATGCACCGGATACGTTGGTTCTGGGCCAACCACATTGTGCATCATTCGTCTGAGCACTACAATCTCACCACAGCTCTCCGCCAACCCTGGACCGGACCCATCACAGGACTTTTCGTGATTGGACTGCCGCAAGTGGTCCTCGGGTTTCACCCAGCGGCGGTTGCCTTCGCGGGGGGTATAAACCTCCTCTACCAATTTTGGATTCACACCGAAGCCATCGACCGAACACCTCGATGGTTCGAGGCGACGTTCAACACGCCATCCCACCATCGCGTTCATCATGCTCGCAATCCACGATACCTTGATGCAAACTATGCGGGGATACTGATTATCTGGGACAGGATGTTCGGCACATTCGTACCGGAACTTGAACGCGACAAACCCGACTATGGTTTGGTCTCACCGCAAAACTCATTCAACCCTGTCATCATCGCTTTCCAGGAGTACTGGGCACTACTGAGAGATCTGTTTCGTGACGGCTGGCGCGTCTGGCGTTGGCCAGCTCGATTTCTCGCGCCGCCTGGCTGGAGTCCTGACGGCAAGCACGCGTCATCGAAGGGCATGAAAGAGCAGTTTCTATCGCAATATCCGGCGGAGGCAGGCACACCGGGCCTCAGGGTCAAAAGCCGTCGCAAGCAACTTGGCAAAGTGCCGGCAGAATAGTGGTCTCAACTGCGCATCGACATCCTGAAATACAGCGCTAGTCTAGTATGAAGGTTATAGATTAAGCGGGGAAACGGGTTATGCATCCATGCCATTACGCAAAGAGCGATCCAGATAGAGCAGCCTACGTCATGGCAGGCTCTGGGGAGACGGTGAGTTTCGCAGAGCTCGAGGCGAGATCCAATCAAACCGCCCACGCCCTTCGTGAAGCTGGCTGCAAGCCCGGTGACACGATCGCTATTTTTGCAGAAAACTCCGCTCGATACTTCGAGATCTGCTGGGCCGCTCAACGCGCAGGGCTATACTATGTCTGCATCTCTTCCCGCCTGACCGCGCCAGAAGTTGAATACATCATCCGGGATTCTGGGGCCCGACTCTTCATCGCAAGTGCCAGCCTAGGGCATGTTGCAGCTGAAGCGCGGCAGCTTGCAGACGTTCAGGATGCCTGGTCAATCGATGGTGACATCGAGAGCTTCTCGTCCCTCGAGACCCTCCGTGAACGTTTTCCGGAAACACCAATCCCCGACGAAATGGCTGGCACAGACATGCTGTATTCATCCGGGACGACAGGGCGACCAAAAGGTATCAGGCCGCCGCTTGAACCCGGCGTTCCGATCGACGGCCCCAACGCTTTGATCATGATCGCCCAGGGACTCACGAAGGCGGGGCAAGATACGATCTATCTCTCACCTGCCCCGCTGTATCACGCAGCACCTCTTCGATGGTGCATGAGCATGACGAGACTGGGCGCGACTCTGGTAGTCATGGAGAAGTTTGACCCTGAGGAGTATCTCGCGCTCATCGAACAGCACCAGGTCACACACACACAGGTCGTTCCGACTATGTTCGTTCGGATGACGAAGCTACCAGAAGAAATCAAGCGCAAGTACGATGTGTCTACAATGCGGTGCGCTCTCCATGCCGCTGCGCCCTGCCCCATCCCCGTGAAGCAGGAAATGATTGAATGGTGGGGGCCTGTCATTGAAGAGTATTATGCGGGGTCAGAGGGCAACGGTATGACGTGGGCAAATAGCGAGGATTGGCTGAACCACAAAGGCACCGTCGGGAAAGCCGTTTTCGGAGAAGTCCACATCTGCAACGAGAATGGTGATGAGGTCCCTATCGGCGAAGAGGGACAAATCTATTTTGGTGGCACACCTGCGCCGACCTATCACAACGCTCCTGAGAAAACGAAGGACGCTCTTAATCCAAAACACCCGGAATGGTCATCTCTCGGAGACGTCGGCAAACTCGACGAAGACGGATTCTTGTATCTCACCGACCGGAAAGCCTTCATGATCATTTCAGGCGGGGTGAACATTTACCCTCAGGAAACCGAAAACATCCTGATCACCCATCCCAAAGTGGCGGACTGCGCGGTAATTGGGGTGCCAGATCCGGATTTTGGCGAAGCAGTGAAGGCCGTAGTCCAGCCAGCAGATGGACAGGTTCCCGGCGATGACCTAGCGGAGGAATTAATGGCATTTTGCCAGTCGAACCTGTCAAAACTGAAATGTCCAAAATCTATTGATTTTGATCCAGAATTGCCCAGGCACCCAACAGGTAAACTCTATAAGCGGCTAATTAGAGATCGATACTGGGGTGACAAAACCAGCCGTATTGTCTGACGCTGAAAAAGACCTGGCAATTCATATTGTTTATCGATATATTTATCGTATGAACAAATTTGATCGCGTTAGAGAATTCGAACCAGGGGACATTGTGTCGATACCCTTCGGCGGTGTCCTGCGCCACTACGGAGTCGTTACACATCAAGGTACTATAATCACCAATTCGCGAAAGCGAGGTGGTGTCGTAGAGATCGGTATTGAGGAATTTGAAGACGGGCGAACAGTACGCAAACATCGAAACAAAAGCGGTTTGCATGCCTTGCATATAGAAACGCGCGCGCGGCGAGCATTGGGCTCTTCCTACCGACTATCTGAACACAATTGTATTGATCTAACTCAACACAGCCACAAAGCTCGACCCACACCCTGGCAGTACGGCTCGGCAACGCTACGGACAATCGGTGATATGTTCTTCAACGAGTGGCGCAGGCGGTAGCCGCTCAGTTCCTATACCTTCCAGTGACAGGCAATTGAGATAGCACTAGTGTCCTCTCGCATGGAAAATCTACCAAACCAAAGTCATCACTTCGACATCCCAGAGGATGTCATTTATCTGAATGCTGCAACCATGGGACCTCTCCCAGTTATTGCAGCTAAAGCTGGTGAAGACGGGCTAAAGCGAAAACTGTGTCCTTGGACAATTACCAGCGATGATTTTTTTGCAGACACCGAAAGTATTCGACCCAAACTCGCTAAGCTGATCGAAGCAGATACGGACGGTATCGCTCTATGCGCATCAGCCAGCTATGGTCTCGCAACGGCGGCGCAGAATGTTCAGATACCATCTGGCAGCAATATCCTAATTCTAGATGACCAGTTCCCTTCGAATGTGTACACATGGCAAGCCGTTGCTGACCGCACGGGAGCGAAGGTCGTGACCGTAGGAAACTCAGCAAGCAATGCGTCTCTATCGGATCAACTAATCGGGGCCATTGATGAAAGAACGTCCCTGGTCGCCTGCGGACAAGTCCGCTGGACAGATGGCTGCAGGATTGATCTGGAGGCAGTTGGGGCAAGAGCCCGGGAGGTAGGTGCAGCCTTGGTTGTCGATCTCTCTCAAAGCTGCGGAGCGATGACGTTTGATGTAAACACTGTTCAGCCGGATTTTGTTGTTTGCGTTGGGTACAAATGGCTCCTTGGTCCATACGGCATCGGGTTCATGTATGTCGCTCCGGCGCACAGAAGCGGCGTCCCATTGGAACAGAACTGGATAGCGCGGCGAGGATCGCAGGACTTCACACAGCTGACAAATTATCAGGATGAGTATGATCTTGGTGCAAGACGTTTCGATATGGGAGAGAGATCGAATTTTGCCCTGCTCCCAGCATTCGAGGCGTCCGTCGACTTACTTCTCGAATGGGGCATTGACCGCATCGAAGCTTCCCTTGCCCGAAAGAACAGAACGCTATGCGATGGTTTGGCTTCATTGGGCCTCAGCACTCCTGATGAACTGGGGCGCGGCCCGCACTATGTCGGCGCAACTTTGCCCCAAAAAGCGCCACCGGATTTGGTTAGAAAACTCGCCAGCCGCGATATCTACGTATCGCAGCGTGGGCGCTCGCTGCGAATTACCCAGCATCTTTACAATGACAACGATCAATTAGAACGATTTCTCTCTGCGCTATCTGAAGAGCTAGCACCAGTTCGCGCGTAACCAATTCGCAAGATAGAAAGTTCGCTGATCAAATTCCCTTACGGAATGTCTTGTCGGTGCCCGCAGCTAGCGTAACAGTACATTGACGTCGATAAGATCATAAGGAGGATATAATGGCGGACCCGAAAACTGTTGCATACGATGATCTGGAATCTCTTGCTGGACAACACGTAGGCGTCTCCGACTGGCATGAAATTGATCAGGACCGTGTAAATCTGTTCGCAGATGCGACAGGAGATCACCAGTGGATTCATGTTGATGTGGAGAGAGCAACACAATTCCTGGGAGGTCCAATCGCTCACGGCTACTTAACTTTGTCTTTGCTGCCGATGCTTTCTGGAGAGGTCCTGCGCGTGGACGGCGTATCGCGCGGAATTAATTACGGATCGAACAAAGTACGGTTTACGAACATGGTGCCCGTGGGATCAAAAGTTCGTTTGTCGCAAACTTGCAAGTCGATCGAGCCCAAGGCCGGTGGCAAGCAGATGATTATGGAAAGCACAATCGAAATCGAAGGCCAGGACCGACCGGCTTGTGTCGCCGAAGCGATTAGTATTCTTTACGGCTAGTACTGTTCAATCATCAACACGTTCTTCAGACCCTACGCAGAATGCCTAGGGATGAACCCAATGATGACAAAATTCCAGTTGAGTCTGATACTTACGCAATAAAAGGGGACAAAAATGCGTCATACAACTGGATTGCTTTCGGGACTCATCGGGTACGCGCTCATCATGGTCGGGCCGTCTTATGCGCAGTCTCCAAATGAGATAAACTTCGGCGACGATACGAGTACCTGGGCGAATGATGGCGAATGCGACGACCCACGCTTTGAGGGCGAAGGTATGGCGGCATCAACCAATCGAGAGGACCGGTTGCGCGACGCGACAGATTGCAGAACGCTTCTTGAGGACGGAAAGATAACGTTCTCTGAAACTCAGTATGATCCGGAAATGACTGTTTTCGAAGGCGTTCAACTGGGCGACGACTCTGGTCGATACCCGAATGATGGCGAGTGCGACGACCCACGCTTCGTGGGTTTCGGCATGTCCCAAAGCCCTGATCATCCCGAAATCGAAAAAGATCGCTCGGATTGCTCCTACGGCTTACAGCTCGGCGAGCTTTCGATAGCCGATGAATTACCCCCTCCACTAACTCTGTATGACGACATAGATTTC
>JBCCIW010000129.1:0-8727 GCA_039028055.1 Pseudomonadota bacterium
GGAAAAACTCATCTTCAGCAATGACCTCAATTTCAATTCCCGGAGTAGGCCAGGGCAAGGCGATTATCGCCGCATCGAGTGTACGTGACCGAAGTGCAGCCAGGAGCTCGTCGGTTTTCTCCTCGCGCAAAATGAGTTTCAGGTTCGGGTATGATTGGCGGAGCTTTCTAAGCGTTTTGGGAAGGACGAATGGGGCAATGGTTGGAATGGCTCCCAGCCTGAACGGCCCAGCAAGGGGCGCTGCTGCCTGCCGTGCCTCTGCAACAAGATCTTCCGCTTCGGCCAATATGCGCCGCGCTCTTGCAACGACCGCTTCACCTGCAGGCGTGAGTTCTGTCGCTCGGGCACCTCTTTCCACGAGTTGTACGCCTAACGCCGCTTCCACTTCTCTCACCGCAGCAGACAGTGTGGGTTGTGCAACAAGGCATGCGTCGGCGGCCTTTGAGAAGGTACCCTGATCCGCGAGTGCGCATAGGAACTGTAACTGGCGTATGGTTGGCAAATAGTTCATGTGTGCGCTGATCAAATTCCTGTTTTAATGCCGCTCGTCCAGTTTTTTTGGCTCACATTACCGAGTCTTACCTTGTTACGGCGTTCGCTTCGTCTCATAAGGGCACGGTGCATCGGTAGATTAAGGACATAAGCGTCGACGGATATCCGATCCATGGAGCTCTCAGATCCCGGCCTCGAAAACGAACAAATTCGCCTCGAAATTTTTGGCGAAGCGGAAAAAGACCTGATCGGAGCTTCCGGAGCGATACAGTCATTGTGGGATTGGATGCCCAGAGTTCCGGGGCGTGGCACGAGTTACGATTCCTATTTTGACTACATGATGGGGGAGAAGGCTTCGCAGCGCCTTATTCCATTCCTGGCGTGGCGCAAATCTGACAATGCCTTCGTTGGCGGGACATCCTTTCTTGATCCCAACCTCACGCACCGAAGCGTGAAGATAATGAACCCGTGGATCATGCCGGAAATGCGTCGTTCCTCAATGTTTACGGCGATGACGGCTGCGATGGTCCGTCGCGCTTCGGACTGGCGGGCTCGCCGCGTATCATGGCAAGTTGATACCCGTAATAAGCCGCTCCGCCGAGCGCTTGAGCGCATGGGCATTCCTCAAGAGGGGATCATGCGCTCGGTCGCCCGTCTCAATAATGGCGAGTGGTCAGATGTCGCCGTTTATGCGCTCGTTCAGGATGAAATCCGGGAAGTTGCCAATCGACTGGAGTCGACATTGGAGCCTGTGGATTGATTTCTGACCCAGCCCGTGCTTTAGGGCGCTGAAATTCTGCGCAATCTAACAAGCGCGCCTTGACCGAAACATGGGTTTGAAACGACTTGGCCCGGGAGTTCAGCGAGGCCCCCCGCCCGGCGAAGTGTCGCTCAGCGGGGCAGTGGAGCTTTGTGCGGAGGCCTATGAGCGCTTATCTTAGAAACGTGACAGGATGAGCAAGGAGACGAGGCATGTTTGACGCCTTAAGCGACCGCCTTGGCGGCATTTTTGACGGTCTGACAGGGCGGGGTGCTCTGTCCGAAAAGGACGTGTCCGCCGCCCTGCGGGAAATCCGCGTCGCCCTGCTCGAAGCCGATGTTGCGCTTCCCGTGGTCAAAGAATTTATCGGCTCGATCAAAGAAAAGGCAGTCGGTGAGGATGTTATCCGATCGGTGAAGCCTGGCCAGCAAGTCATCAAGATTGTCCATGACGGCCTTGTAGAGATGCTTGGTGGCGAGCAAGCCGATACCTCGCTCCGCGTCGACAGCCCGCCCGCCGTGATCATGCTGGCCGGGCTTCAGGGCTCCGGTAAAACGACCACGACCGGCAAGCTCGCTAAATTCCTATCCGAAAAGCAGAAGAAAAAAGTTCTCCTCGCCAGCCTCGACGTGCGCCGTCCGGCCGCGATGGAGCAGCTCGCGATCCTTGCAGATCAGCTCGGCGACACTGTGAAAGCGCTTCCAATCGTTGAAGGGCAGATGCCGGCTGACATCACACGCCGGGCGATGAAAGCCGCCGAGATTGGTGGCCACGACGTGCTCATCCTCGACACAGCGGGCCGGACGACCCTCGACGAACAGATGATGGGCGAAGCGTCAGAGATTGCGACTATCGCCAATGCGTCGGAGACCCTGCTCGTCGCTGATGCGCTCACTGGTCAGGATGCGGTTGAGACAGCTGGCCGCTTCAATGAGCGGCTGAAGCTTACCGGCCTCATCCTCACGCGGATGGACGGCGATGGCCGCGGCGGTGCGGCGCTCTCGATGCGGGCGGTAACAGGGCTACCGATCAAGTTCCTCGGTACGGGCGAAAAGCTTGATGGGCTCGATGCCTTCGAGGCAAAGCGTGTTGCTGGCCGCATTCTCGGGCAAGGAGACATCGTCTCCCTCGTTGAGAAGGCCGCCGAACAGGTCGACCAGGAAAAAGCCGAGCGCATGGCCAAGAAAATGGCCAAGGGACAGTTCGACCTCGATGACATGGCTGAGCAGTTCAAACAGATGCAGCGCATGGGCGGCCTCGGTGGCATCATGGGTATGTTGCCCGGCGCGAAGAAGGCCAAGCAGGCGATGGATGCCTCGGGCCTCGACGACAAAGTGCTGAGGCGTCAGGAGGCGATCATCTCTTCAATGACGCGGCAGGAGCGCCGCAAGCCCGCCGTCCTCAATGCCTCCCGCCGCAAGCGTATCGCCGCCGGTGCTGGTGTCACTGTGCAGGACGTGAACCGCGTCCTGAAGATGCATAAGCAGATGGCCGGCATGATGAAGAAGATGTCTAAAAAGGGCGGCATGAAAGGCATGATGCAGGCCATGGGACAGGCCGGTGTTTCACCAGATGATCTAGCCCGAATGGGCGGTGCGCCGGGCGGGCAGATGCCTGGCTTAGGTGGCCCAGTCCAGCCGAACGGCTTGCCGGGTCTCGGCGGCGGCCTCCCCGGATTGGGAGGAGATAAGAAGTGACACCCCTCGAACAACTCGAGTCCTACCGCGAGTCGATCGACAATCTCGACGCCATCCTTGTCCATACGCTGGCGGAGCGCTTCAAGGCGACAAAAGCCGTCGGTGTGCTGAAGGCCAATAATGATATGCCGCCGGCTGACAAGGACCGGGAGGCCAAACAGATCGCCCGCCTGCGCTCCCTCGCGGCGATGAGCGATCTCGACCCGGCCTTCGCCGAAAAGTTTCTGAATTTCATCGTCGCGGAAGTGATCCGCCACCATGAACGCATCCGGGATGGGCAGACCTAATGCCCATCCAAATCCGCCATTTGAACATCTAGGAGATACCCCATGGCCCTTAAAATCAGGCTCGCCCGCGGCGGGTCCAAAAAACGTCCTTTCTATCGCGTTGTCGTCGCAGACAGCCGCGCGCCACGTGATGGTCGCTTCATCGAGAAGATTGGCACCTATGATCCTCGCTTGCCGAAGGATTCTGAAGCTCGCGTGCAGATCGATGGCGCAAAAGCTGCGGATTGGATCAAAAAAGGCGCGAAGCCGACGGATCGTGTCGGCCGGTTTCTGAATGCTATGACACTTGAGGGCGAATCCAAACCGATCTGGGATTGGAGCCCGTCCAATAACCCGCAAAAGGGTGAGCCCGGCGCGAAAGCCAAGGAGCGTGCGGAGGAAAAAGCTGAGAAGGCTAACGCTGCGGCCGAAGCTGCTGCGGCTCCTGCGGAAGAGCCTGCAGCTGAAGAAGCCCCAGCCGAGGAAGCGCCCGCCGAAGCAGAGGCCGCTGCAGAAGAGGCACCGGCCGAAGACGCTCCAGTTGAAGAAGAAAAGGCTGAATAGTCTTTCCTGAACTCGCGGGTCATCCCGCGTTCAGACACGTCTTGCGAGTGTATCCGCTGTAGTCACAGGAGAAATCCTCATGCAGCGGATGCACTTTCTCTTTGCCATATCCTTTGTTTATGCTGGATTTTTTACTACACCAGCTGCGGAAGCGGACCGACGCGGCGGTTTTAACAGCGGCGGCGCTGAGATCATTCTCTATTCCGATACCAACTTTCGCGGAGAAGCGCGCGTCTATCGGGGCAACATCGACTCCCTCAGGTATGACGGTTTCAACAATGTGGCGCGCAGCGTCGAAATTCGCGGCGGTGCCTGGACGCTGTGCGAGCATAGCGGATTTGACGGGCGCTGCCGCACGATCGAATACTCAATACCGCATCTTGGGGACATTGGGCTCGATTGCAAGCTGACCTCTTTTTACCAGGCTGGTGCCAATCAAGGTGGGTTCGGTGGCGGTCATCTGCAGGGCAGCGCTTATCCTGTGACGCTGTTTACGCGAGACGATTTTCGCGGTCGCGCCGTCAGCATTGAAGGGCCGACCAACCTTCGTGATGTCGGGTTCAACAATGATGCTGATTCAATACTGATCGAGTATGGTAACTGGATTCTCTGTACGAAACGGGATCTGCGCGGCCGCTGTGAAGTCATTGGGCGTTCGGTGCGAAATCTCGACAGGCTTGACCTCGGCGAGAAAATCTCGTCCATCGCGCCTTATGACGGCAGGCAATATTAGAGACGCATTTGGCGACAGGTGACGACACACTCGTGGTGGTTGCGGTGATTCTCGGAGCCCATGGGGTTCGCGGGGATCTCCGTGTGAGGAGTTTCACCGAGTTCTCCGAGGATGCCTTCTCCTATGGGCCGTTGCTGGACCAGGATGCCAACGCGCTGGTGGAGCCGTTAAAAGCGCGGCCTGCCAAGGACCATTTTATCGTTTCGCCTAAAACCTCGCGTCAGAAGGAAGAGTGGGATGCGATGAAGGGCACGCTGTTGCATGTGCCGCGTTCGTTGTTGCCAGATCCAGAAGACGATGAGATCTACATCGATGATCTGGTCGGACTGTCGGTCAAGGCCTCTGACGGCTCGGTTATTGGTTCGATAAAGGCAGTTCAGAATTTTGGGGCAGGGGACCTTCTGGAAGTTTCCCCGGATCAGAGTTCAAAAACGGTGTTCGTTCCTTTTACGGAAGATGATGTGACTGAAATTGATATCGCGGCTGGATATGTGGTGGCCGCGACATTCGATCTTTGGGCGGACGAATCTAAAGACGAGCCGGACTAGCTACGCGAGTCTTCTTCCAATCGTTCTTGCGCAAGACCTGGTCTGCCCCGCCGGATCAGCCACATGACGCCGACCAAGTCGACGATGCCGGCTCCAGCCCGCCCCAGGAAACCGTATTTCGACTGTCCTTTCAGCCTCGGGCGATCGTTCACGGGTTCTTCGATCACGGCCCAACCCGCGCGTTTCACAAGCGCCGGGAGAAAGCGGTGCATGGACCCGAAATAGGGCAGTTCGCGAAACGCTTCGGTCTTCAAAAGTTTCCAGCCGCAACCTGAATCTGTCGCATCATCTCCCAGGGCGAACTTGCGGATGCCATTGGCAATGCGGGACTGGACCCATTTGAACCCGCTGTCATTGCGTGATGTACGACGCCCCGCGATCAGACCCAGCCGAACTGGGTTGGATCCTATTTCAAAATCCCTGAATTCGTTGTTGGCCAAGTGTGCCTCCCACACCCGGCGCGTGTCAGCAGGATCATTCTGACCGTCACCGTCGAGAAGCTGAACCCAGTCCGCCCTGACGAGCCTCAAGCCCGTTATCAGCGCGGCCGACTTCCCGGCGCGGTAAACATGGGTCTGTGATCGCAACGTATTCGGCCACCGCTCCTCAGCTTGCGAAATGTCGCTGGCGGTTGAGTCGGTAGACGCGTCATTGACGGCGATGACTTCGAAGCTGATCCCGGAAAGCGCGGTGTGAACTTCCTCAATCACCGGTATGACGTTCCCGGCTTCGTTATAGAAGGGGATCAGAATAGATATATCCGGTCGCGTATCGGTCACGTTCGCGGCGTTCCACGTCACCGGGCATGAAGTCAAGCCAAGCGTTTATGGCTGATGCGAAGGACCAGGTAGGTTTCTACCTGAAAACGTCGGGAGAAACACCGCCATAAGGGTCCTCGCCATAGGTGTTCGGCCCTTCGGTGCCCCGCTGGCAGAAAAAGAACAGTAAAACCAATCCAACTAAAGGTATGAGTGACAACAGCAACCACCAGCCTGTTTTATCGGTGTCGTGTAAGCGCCTAATACCTACTGCAATCGAGGGAATGATAATTGCCAAATAAAAGATCAGGATCGCGATCCCGAAAATAGCGCCCACAATCGGGATGCTCGATAGAATTGTACCAATTGCGATTGCGGCAACATAGATAATGATGAGCATTAGGTAGGCCCACCAGTACTCCGCCCTCGAAGACCGGCCCTGGAAATCGAAAGCGCGTTTCCAGAACAGTACCGAAGCGTCTGCGAAGCTGATCATTTCGCCCCTCCATCTTTGCTTGTCGCCACGAGTGATAAACGAAATAGGTAAACGGATTGTAGCTTTCTGTTAAACATGTTTTGCGGGATTTGCCTTTTCGTTGAGCGGGCAAGTTTTATCCAGTTTGCGATTGTCGAATGGAGAAAGATCGATGGCCTTTCAGGCGACAGTCATCACCCTGTACCCAGACGCTTTTCCAGGGGCACTCGGCGTTTCCATTCTGAAACGCGGACAAAATGACGGGTTGTGGTCACTGGAGACGATCGATCTGCGCGATTTCGGAGAGGGCAAGCATCGCAAGGTCGATGATACGCCCGCAGGCGGCGGAGCTGGCCTTGTCTTGCGGGCAGATATTGCCGCTGCGGCGATCGACTCCGTTGAACAACAGGACCGGCCAATTCTGTTCCCTAGTCCCCGTGGGCGACCCTTCACACGGGCGCGCGCGCGTAAGCTGGCGGAGGGGCCCGGCGCGATATTTCTCTGCGGTCGGTTTGAGGGACTGGATCAACGGGTCATCGACGCGCGCGATATGGAAGAGGTTTCGCTCGGCGATTTTGTTCTGGCGGGTGGCGAAGTCGCAGCTCAAGCTATGCTCGAGGCAACGATCCGTCTGCTTCCTGGCGTCGCTGGAAATGAGGCGTCCTTGGCTGAAGAGAGCTTTGAAAACGGACTGTTGGAGTATCCTCAATATACGTCCCCTGGGGTCTGGGAAGACAGGGAAATTCCGGCTGTGTTACGCTCGGGAAACCACAAAGCAGTCGCCGAATGGCGCCTCGAGCACAGTAAGACGTTGACACAGGACGTCAGACCCGATTTATGGGCCGCTTACCTGAATAATGCACTCGAAAAAGTGCCCCCAGTACGAGCGTCGGAGACGGACGATGAATGTGATTGAACAGCTAGAAGCTGAAGAGGTGGCCCGCGTCACCAAAGGCAAAACCATCCCGGAGTTTTCGCCGGGCGATACTCTTTCGGTCAATGTTCGCATCCGCGAAGGCGAACGCGAACGGGTTCAGCGCTATGAAGGCGTCTGCATTGCGCGTTCCGGGAAAGGCCTCAATGAGAGCTTTACGGTTCGCAAGATCTCGTTTGGCGAAGGCGTTGAACGCGTGTTCCCCGTCGTCTCTCCGATGATTGAGAGCATTGAGGTGAAGCGCAAGGGTAAGGTCCGTCGCGCCAAGCTTTATTACTTGCGGGACCGTCGTGGTAAGTCTGCCCGTATTGCAGAGCGTACATCGGGACGGGGAATCGAGACTGTCGAAATCGCTGTTTCCAAGACTGAGCGCAAGCGTCAGAAAGCCGCCGACAAGCAGGCCCGGAAAGAGCGTGCAGCTGCCGAGCGCGAAGCCGCTATAAAAGCGAAAGCCGAAGCGGAAGCAGCTGCAAAAGCCGCTGAGGAAGCCGCAGCTGCAGCGGAAGAGGAAGCTCCTGAGGGTGATTCAGAGGCTTAGATACGCCCTGACTGATTTTAGGATTCAATAGGCACCACTCATCGGTGGGGCTTTTTTGATTAACCGGCTTACAGAAAAACTTGAAAACTGAGGGCGCTTTTTACATATACTCGCGCAAGATTTTACCTTTGAGCGTGTAGATTGAGACGATGTCGGGCAAAACTCTCTACGATAAGATATGGGACTCCCATGTCGTCGATTTCGACGAGGGTAGCGGAGAAGCCCTGATCTACATTGACCTTCACCTTATACATGAGGTGACGACGCCCCAGGCCTTTGCTGGCTTGAAGGCTGCTGGTCGCAATGTACGTAGGCCCGATTTGACGCTAGCGACGGCTGACCACAACACGCCGACTGAAAATCAACGTGCGGGGCTTGGTGGTGTTACGGATGAAGCGGCGCGTAATCAGCTGACCTTGTTGGCAAAAAACGTGGCTGAGCACGGCATCGAATTTTTCCCGATGGGCCATATCAATAACGGGATCGTCCATGTGGTCGGCCCGGAGCAGGGGCGTACCCAGCCTGGCATGACCATTGTCTGCGGTGATAGTCATACATCGACGCACGGGGCGTTCGGCGCTCTCGCCCATGGCATCGGGACATCTGAGGTCGAGCACGTTCTTGCGACGCAGACACTGCGCGCCCGCAAGATGAAAAACATGGCCATAGAATTTGACGGTCCCTTGAATGATGGAGTGACTGCCAAGGACATGGCGCTTCATCTGATTGCGATTATCGGCACAGCTGGCGGGACTGGCAGCGTGTTGGAGTACCGCGGCGAAGCGGTTCGAGGGCTTTCGATGGAAGGCCGCATGACGCTTTGTAATCTTTCAATTGAAGGCGGTGCGCGCGCCGGACTTGTTGCCCCAGATGAGACGACGTTTGAGTATATGAAAGGTCGTCCGGCCGTGCCCAAGGCCGGTGCCTGGGAGATGGCAAGAAGTTACTGGGAAACGCTTTAC
>JBCCIW010000130.1:0-8724 GCA_039028055.1 Pseudomonadota bacterium
AATGAAGTTTGTTGTTGAATCGATGACGCCGGGGATCAGGATTTTGTCGTTCAGTTCACCCTTTTGCTCTGCGTCTGCAAAAACGGTCCACTCATGCGCATGGCGCGGGTTTGCATTCTCGAAGAGGATCCCCTGCGGCTTTGCTTTCAGCGCGATTGGCAAAACCTCATCCATCGCCGCATCGCAATGGTGCGGCCCTTCATAATTGCCCCAGCAGATGTGCATCCGGACGCAATCACCCGGCACATTACGAAGTGCGTGGTTCAGCACTTCAACATGTTGGCTCGCCAGACGATGATAGTCTTCCAGCGGTTTGTCCTTGAACATCATGTGGCGTCCAAGACCTAAATCCGGCGTATCGAGTTGTAGAATATGTCCAGCTTCAACGATGGCCTCATATTCAGGGCGCATTCCCTCTGCCAAGGCTTCGAGATAGTCATCTTGCGTTGGGTAGTATTCGTTTGGTTGGAAGAGTGCGATCACACCCGGGCTGGCGGCATTCATAAAGCTTTCAGTGTGGCCTGCACCATCAAGCGCGCTTGCAAAATGGCGAAGGTCGTCTTCAAGAGGGGCCATGCTCTTCACACGGATTTCGCCGATACATTTCGGCCGGCGATAGGTTGGCGTGCCGCCACCTTTGGCCTGGCGCTCAAGAAAACCCGGAAAGTCTTCGAGATCAGCTGGCGCACGCCTCGGACTGTCGCCGTCAAAACCTGTAATCCTATCTTTGATATATGTTGCGTAGGAAATCTTGCTCATCTCGCCATCGCTGACCACGTCGACGGCAGATGCGCACTGCCGCCTGACCGTTTCAGAAACCGCGCTTGAGATGGCCTCATCGAATTCTGTCTTGTCGAGTGTTTCCCCGGCCTCGTGCGCGAAAACCAGCTCAGTCACTGTTTTGGAGCGCGGCAGGCTTCCGACATGTGTAGTCAGAATTCGATTTTCACTGGTTTTCATCTGGCTTTACCCTCGAATATGCATTCGAAGTCATATGTCTATGTCGGCGCTCGAGCAATAGAACCACCGGGGATAACCGCACCTTGGAAAACACGCTTCTCATGGGATTGTTCTGGATCATCAACGCGATCAGTGATCATTTTGACGGCTGCCTCAGACATGCGCCCAATCGGCTGGCGGATCGTAGTGAGCTCATAGCTTGAAAACTGGCTCATCCCCATGCCGTCAAAGCTGACAATAGAGAGATCAGATGGCACCTTCAGTCCGAGGACGGAACGCGCTTCATCCATGCATCCCATCGCCATCATATCATTGATGCAGATGATGACGGTCGGGCGTGCCCCCGCGCGTTTGATGTCCTGAAGGCCGGACGCGCCGCTTTCATAGGAGAAGTCGCCTTCCGCCTCGGCTACGATTTCGAGACCTGATCTCGTAAGGGCCTCTCTCGTCATTCGGGCGCGCTCACGGCTCACCATATTGTCGATTGGTCCAGCGATCAGGGCTGCGCGTTTATGCCCGAGTTCTGCGAGTTGCTTCGCCAAGGCATCAATCTGTTCTGAAGGGTCGCAATACACAACGGTATTCGGGTGATCTGCGAAATAGCGATTGAAGAACACAACCGGAATTTGCCGCTTCCGGAGCAGGTCATACTGCGCCTGAGACATGTGCGAGGCCGAGATTACGCCATCGACCTGAAATTGCCATGCCTGTTCTATAACACTCTCAGCGTCGTCCTCGCTCTCAACCGTGAATAGAAGCGCCTGCAGACCGGCGGCTGAAAGCTCTTCAGTAATTTTGAAAAGCGCTTCCGGATAGTACAGATTCAGCCGTCCTGATACCAAAACTGCGACCAGATTTGAGCGCTGCGTGATCAATCCACGCGCAATCGCGTTGGGTTGGTATTCCAGCTCTTTCGCCGCTTTCATAACCCGTTTGCGCATCTTTTCTGAGATGCTTGAGCCGGGCTTGAAGCAGCGCGACACCGCCGATTGTGAGACTCCTGCTAGCCGCGCCACATCATAGGACGTCGCGCGGCGCCCCTTGATCAGCGGGACAACATTATTGTCGGCTTTAGGCGGGTTCTTTTTCTGCCGGTTGCTGGCCATAGCGTCTCACACGAATGTCTGCCTGTTCTTTGTGACCCGCGAAGCCTTCCAGTGCGCAGAGGCGAGAGCAATATTCGCCAACCATGACGGAGGCTTCTCGCGTGACACGCTGGAACGTGCAGGTCTTGATGAACTTACCAACCCAAAGACCGCCTGTATAGCGCGCGGCCTTCATCGTCGGAAGCGTGTGATTGGTGCCGATGACTTTGTCGCCGTAAGAGACATTGGTTTCCTGTCCCAGGAAGAGCGCGCCGTAATTGGTCATATTATCAAGGAAATAGTTCGGATCTTTAGTCATAACCTGAACGTGCTCCGAGGCAATGTCGTCTGCGACTGCCACCATTTCCTTATAGCTGTCGCAAACGATGACCTGACCATATTCGCGCCACGCCTCACCCGCGACATCGGCTGTTGGCAGCCATTTCAGCTGGCGATCAACGGCTTCCATCGTGCGACGTGCAAGGCCTTCTGAGTTCGTTAGGAAGACAGCAGGCGACGTCGGGCCATGCTCGGCCTGACCTAACAGGTCCGCTGCACAGAAATCTTCATCAACGGTCTCATCGGCTATGATTAGTGTTTCGGTTGGGCCAGCAAACAGGTCGATCCCAACCCGTCCAAAGAGTTGACGCTTGGCCTCGGCGACAAAAGCGTTCCCGGGCCCGACGATCATATCGACCGGGTCAATCGTTTCGGTTCCAATCGCCATTGCGCCGATGCCTTGAACGCCGCCGAGCGTGTAAATCTCATCTGCGCCAGCCATGTCCATCGCGACGACGATGGCTGGGTGGGGTCGGCCATCAAACGGCGGCGCTGTCGCGATGATACGAGGGACACCCGCGACTTTTGCTGTCACGACGCTCATGTGCGCAGATGCGATCAGGGGATATTTACCACCCGGAATATAACACCCGACCGAGTTCACAGGCACGTTTTTGTGGCCAAGCGTGACGCCCGGAAGCGTTTCGACCTCGACATCCTGTAGCGCGTTCTTCTGAATCTGCGCGAAGTTGCGAACCTGTTCCTGTGCGAACTTGATATCGCTGATCGCCTGCTCGTCGAGTTCGGCATAGCAAGCATCAATCTCTTCGCGGCTCAGGCGATAGCTTTCAGGGCTCCAATGATCGAATTTCTCAGACAGTTCGCGAACGGCGGCGTCGCCCCGCGAATCGATGCTTTCCAATATATCTTCGACGGTTTTGCGAACCTGAGCATCCGCTTTCTGTTTAATGTCGGGGTCGATCCCCTCTTTAAGCCATCGCGCCATAGAAATCTCCTTCTTTCAAAGAAGATTTTAGCATTATTGCATTCGAATGCAAACTGAATTCAGAGGGCGATCACGCCGCACTCCCAAGCGTTCCGAACCACGCGAGAAATGCGATAATCAGGGCAAAGAAGCCAATCAAATACCAAGCGATGCCATCGACGCGACCCGGAACAACGTACCAACCATCCTGCTTCTCCGCCAAGCCCTGCGCTTTGAACCGACGCAGCTGACCAATCACGGTTTGCTCGTGCCAGTCTGACTGGAAGCCATCGATCAGGACACTGGCTGACCAGGACACAATAATGTTGATCACGCCGCCGATCACAACGTACCAAGGCCAAGCGACATTTGCGGGTTCTAGTCCGAGGACCGGAACCCCGCTCACGATTGCCAAAAGGCCAATAAAACCTGCAGCAACACCGACGAGCAGTCCCCGCTCGCTTGCGTGCTTGGACAGGAACCCAAGTCCGAACATGGCGAGTTTGGCACCTACAAAATAAGAGGCAACCTTGCTCAATGTCTCTAATATCGACCCGCCACTATTGATGAATGCAAACGCAATCGGAATAGCGATTGCGGCCCAGACGAATGTGAATAACCTCGATGCACCAAGGAAATGTGCTTGGGTCGCCTCTCGCTTGAAGAAGCGCTGATAGAAGTCTGAGACCGAGATCGTCGCGAGTGAATTCAATGCCGAAGACAGGCTGGACATAGAGGCCGAAAGAACAGCAGCGGCCAAAATGCCCATCAAACCGGGAATGGCGAGCGATTGGGCAAACACAAGGATGATCTCGTTGGTTTGTTCAAACGGTCTGCCGTCGAAAAACACGTAGAGCAGGGCGCCGATGAAGAAGAACAGGAAATAGATAAAGAACGCAGCGAACCCCATCATCAGATAGGATTTCTTGGCATCGCCCAAAGTCTTGGCCGCGAGCGCGCGCTGCACCATCATCTGATTGGTCCCATATACCGTGATGTGGAACAGCGTCATCGCGAACACGCCGGCCCAAACCGTAGGGGCGACAGAGAAATCCAATTCCGTACGGATCGGATTGAGCTTTCCATCTTGCGCGAGCGTATCCAGCGCACCCGACAGTGGGCTGACTTCACCAAGCAGCCCCCACAAAACAATGCCCGCGCCGAGAAAGAGGATCACGCCCTGCAAAACGTCGGTCCAGATTACCGCGTTCATGCCGCCGAGCAGCGTGTAAACCAGAACGATCAGAGTCATACCAATAATGGCGACGCTGACATCGATTCCCGTCGCGAACGTGATAACCACCGCTGTTGCTGTCAGGATTGAAGCTGTTGTAATTGTTTGCGTAATCAGGAAGATCGCTGACATCACTGTACGCGATGCAACGCCGAACCTCTGTTCCAGATACTCATAGATAGAGGCAACGCCGCTATTGTAGAAAAACGGCAGGAACAGGATGACGACAACGAAGATGACCAGTGGATAGTTGATGTGGATGGCCAGCGCCGCCATGCCATCACCATAGGCCCAAGCCGGACCGCCCAAAAATGAGAGCGCGCTGACGTAGGTCGCAATCACAGATATCCCGATCGCCCACCAAGGCGCCGAACGATCCCCGATCTGATAATCGGTGGCCGTCTTAACCCGTCGGCTCATCATATAACCGAGGAAGAGGTTCCCGAGCAGATACACTCCGACAATCGCCCAATTCAACAGTCCGAAGGATTCCATGCAGCCGCTCGCTTTATTTCTAAGGTGTTTGACAAAAGGAATTGGGGGAGACGGTCCGTCAAGACCTCTCCCCCAATCTTAGTGCTTCATTCGGTTACGTTTGGAGGAGCAGTTAGAACCGCGCTCTTACACGTATGCCGTAGTTTTGCGGATAGAGGTATCCGGTCTGAACAACGTCACTGGAGTTGTTGTTACCCCGAGCCAGAACCGCTTCATCCTCGAGGTTCTGAACGAACCCTTCGACGGAGTAGTCACCTGTTGGAGAGTCCCAACGCAGACGCAGATCTGTCTTAGAGTAGCTACCCTGAAGCTGGTTTGGATCCGGCGAGTACAGGTTCGATGTGAAATACTCATCGCTGTAATAGAATGAAATGCCGGGTGTCAGGGTTCCATTCTCACCGAGATCGACCGTGTAATCACCGGAGATATTGAACGTCAGTTCCGGAGACCAAGGTGTCGTCTCGCCTGCAACTTCAATGGATGGAACAACCTGTCCGCCGAACAGCTGATACGGGTTGCCCTGGAAGAAGCCATCGCCGAATTCGGAGTCGAGATAAGCCAGTGTACCACTGATGCGCAGTTCATCGACCGGGAAATATGTCGCTTCAAGCTCGACACCCCATGCTTCAATCTCACCGCCATTATCCGAAGAGGTCACGGCGACACCGCCGATAATTTCCTGAACCTGACGCAGCAGGTTGGTGTACTCAGTGATGTGTACAGCACCATTGAAGAGCAGATTATTATCGAGAAGATTGGACTTGAAGCCGACCTCGATAACTTGGCTTTCCTGCTCGTCGGTTGCCGCTCCACCATTTGAGATAGCCCCTGACAAGAAGCCCGTGGCTGCATTTGCGTAGAGGAGGACTTGATCATTCAAGTCATACTCCGCACCGAGACGCCAGCTGATATTGTCGAAGCTCACATCACCTGTAATCGCATCCGTTGAGTTTGGATTGAGCAGGAACACGGTGTTCGGATTGCTCGGCACGACGGTCGGTGTTGGGTTGTTTAGCACTTGCTGTGTGAACGAGACGACAGGGTCGACAGTGCCATTACCGTTCGTGTCGCCAGTAAAGTTACTGCCCGCACCGACAAGTGTCCGACTTTCATCATTGAAACGGAGGCCACCGACTAAGCGGAAGCTGTCCGAGATAGAGTATTCCGCCTGACCGAAGACGCCAAAGTACTCGACTTCGCGAACGCCGACATCAGCGAACTCACCGCCTGGAATGACAATGTCATTTGAAGCAATCGGTGTTCCAATCAGAAGCGGGAAGGTCGCGCCGCCCGGTCCGATAACGTTGGGGCGATTTGCGATTTCAGCTGTCTGGTCGATCAGGGCAAAACTAAAGAAGCTCTCATCCTCTGAATAGTAAGCACCTGCCGTCCACTGAAGCGGGCTGTCATAGTCTGACGCAAACAGGAATTCCTGTGAGAAGCTCTCGTTTTCTTCATTGAACCAGAATCGTGTGTGACCCGTTGGGCTGAAGTCGCCATCGAAACCGAGCAGGTTTGCAAAATCGGTGTAAGCCGTGATCGATTTCACCGTCACTGGGCCGAAATCATAGTTCACTTCCAGTGAGAACTGGTTCTGCTCTAGATCACCTTCCGGGGCGAAATCCTGCGCCACTTCATAGGGGCCAAGTTGATCTGCACTCGGTTGACCGCTCGATCCCTGCAACGGGTTCGCACAGTCTTGGGAAGTGCCGAGCGGGTCTGTCAGACCTTGAGCGGTCACATTGCGGCAAACAAAGGTGTATCCGAAGAGGCCTGCCTCGACGCCGCGTTCTGTGACGTTTGAATATCGCGCGAGGATATCAAGATCGTCGCTTGGCTCCCAGAGGGCGCTAATCCGAATGCCAACATCGTCAGGTGCTCCAAGGTTATGCCCAGCACTGTTTTCGATGTAGCCGTCACCAGTTTCAGTGAACGCCGCGACACGAACGCCAAATGTGTCGGTGAAGGGTATGTTTGCGTAGCCTTCAACGCGGCGCGTGTTGAAGCGCTCATAGCTGGCATCGACGCCCGCGCTGAAGCCGGACAGATCCGGCGCATTCGTATACAGGTTTAGAGCACCGGCGAATGTGTTACGACCGTACAGCGTGCCCTGCGGCCCTTTGAGGAATTCAAGGCGCTGTACGTCAAAGAAACCCCGCGATTGCATGGAGGCCCGCGGCTGATACACGCCGTCAACGAACGTACCCACGATTGAGGAGACGTCACCAAACGTATTCGTGGAGTTTGCGCCGCGAACATTGAATTTCGCATCATTACCAACGAAGGCGAAGTTCACACCTGAGACGATTTGATCGAGGCGGGAGACATCATCGACACCTGCGCGCTCAAGGCCTGCTTCGTCAAAGGCCTGGATCGATTGACCGACATCTTGCGTGCTTTCAGATCTCTTCTCTGCCGTTACCGTGATAACGCCGAGTTTTTTCTCGCCGTCACTCACATCAGGGCTTTCTTGCGCAAACGCCAATGATAGGCTCGACGTTATCGCAACGGCGGCTGTGGTGCTGAGCATGAGCCGCGCCATATTTGAACAGTTAGACATAAAGATCCTCCACTTGTGTTTATTTTAGAGCTTCACGAATGCATTTTTTGACTTCGAATGCAAGTTGTCAGCGTGCGGTGTTTTGCATGCGAAGTCATTTTTATCCAACGTGTTGCAAATTCAGCCCAATGGCCGGTCCATCGCGAAAGCCTAACCGAACTCAGCGTCAACCGTTGTTCTAAATCGCACCCAATACTGACGGTAATGACGTATCTGACTGAAATGTTTGGAGACCAATTTGACTCGACTATTCGCAGAGCAAGCATATTTGCTCTTCGAGGGATATCGAAAATAAGACGGATGGCCTTCGACTGAAGGGGCATGCAAAATCACCCCTGCAAAAGCTGGCAATTATATTTAGCAACTTTCGTTCAACTGTTCATTTCAAACTAGGAGTTTCAAATGTTCCCAAAAGCTTTTTTGATCGGGTCGATCGGCGTTATCGCAGAAACCTCAGATATTCAGCGTCGTGCGTACAATCAGGCGTTAAAAGAGGCAGGTTTAGATTGGCATTGGGATGTTGAGCTATATAAAACATTGTTAAAGCAGAATGGGGGGCGCGATCGGTTGCACTGTCTTAGCATCGATAAAGACGCAGGCCTCAGTGAAGACGACATCCTAAGAATCCACGCACGCAAAACGGACATCGCCTGCGAAGAAATTGTTACCAACGGTGTTCCCTTACGTTCCGGTGTTTCGGACTTAATCGCTCTGGCGAAAAGCCGAAATTCGAAACTGGCTTTTGTGACAACGACTTATCGTCAGAATATCAACGCGATTGCTGAAGGGGCTTATCCGTCGCTAAATCTCTGTGATTTCGATGCCATCATGACAACTGATGACGTCCAGGAAACCAAACCCCATCCCGAAGTCTATCTTAAGGCGCTTAAAGCGCTTCAGCTAACAGCGGGCGAGTGTCTCGCCATAGAAGATAGCGAAACATCGCTTCGGTCTGCGAAACAGGCGGGTCTTAAAACAATCGTCACACCGGGGCGATTTACACAGGACCAGGACTTTAGCTTAGCGGATGGCATGTATCCGAGTTTGAGTGACTGGCATATCGAACTCTTAAAGCCACTCGCAGACGAAATCGTTACAGTCTGACCCATAATCGAGACACGCTGAG
>JBCCIW010000131.1:0-8673 GCA_039028055.1 Pseudomonadota bacterium
GGCACGTCACACGTTACCGAGACAGTCGTTATGGTGTTGGGTCTGTCGACAATCACACCGACATTTCCACAGACTAAGCGATAGCCGTTATTATCGATGAACTCGGTTGTGAAAGCACGAACAACAGCTGTCACTTCATCGTCTGTCTTCCCCATCTGCAAGGCGCGGCCGCCCGCAAGGCTGCTGGCATCCAGCACCTCCTGAAGAGCTGTCTGCATATTGCTCGCGCGTCGCATGTCGAGCGCCAGACCAATTAGAGATAAAATTGGCAGAATCGAAACGGCCAATGCAAATGCAACATTGCCTTTAGTGTCGGAAGAGAACTTACGAAGCTTCCAGGAATTTTTAGTCATAATACGCGCCTCTTGCCCCCATGGCGTACTATCGTGAAATTCGCTGAATTTTCGGCTAATCCCGAATAGTGGATTCGTATCCTTCGATTTACCCTCTCGTTATAATCACTGATCTGATAACAAGGGTTTCAAGCGTCGCCATTACCACGATGCGGCGAGGAATGATCCCATTCGGCAAGGAGCATGCGTAGAGCGGCTACAAACGCCAGGGGCTGGTCTAACATGACATGGTGTCTTGCATGGGGAATGGAGACATAAGGCACCTGATGCCCAAGCAGCGCCTGCATGTAATCTCCAACGTCGTCCGGCATCAGTGCACTCTCCTCACCGCGGATAATCGCGATGCGGCAAGCAGTTGATTTGAGCATTTCAGCGGGTTCGAACTCGGATGAGAATCGACGCCAGATTGCAGGATCGAATTTCCAGGTCCATCCGTCATCTCCTGCGTCATCAGTTATTTTCTTAAGGCTCCACCGAGCAATGTAATCCATCGCAAAGTGGTTCTCACACGCTTGAGGTGGCGCCAGACGGAAACGCGCCAGGGCGGCGTCCAAAGTGCTATAGACCTTGTTCGGACGGCCAGATCTAGGGGGGCCTCGATGTTCGCGATCAGGTGGGTTTACCGGGCTATCGACAATTACCGTACCGCCAAGTCTATCCCCATGCTTGGCACCTGTATTCATTGTTATGAAACCACCGAATGAGTGAGCAACAATGATTGGCTTGCGCGTGTGGGCGAACATGCCGGTCGCTTCCATCAGGGCCAGCTGCTCGCTTGAGAAAGTGTCCAGCGTATAGTCATCTCGCCAACCACTGTCGCCCATTCCGCCAAGCGTTATGGCAACGACATTGTAGTCTTTTGCAAAGTACGGTGCGACGAAGTCCCACCAATGGGCATGAGCCCCGTTGCCATGAACCAGCAAAAGCCCGCGAGCTTCCGGATCTCCCCATCGCTGATAGTGTATTTTTGTGCCGTCTACCTCTAGGTACCCGGTGTCATACGGTGTGGAAACAGCCGCCTCGAACCATTCAGGTGCCGGCGGGCGGGAACCTTTATATGCCGCAAGGGGCCCGCCTTCGGACGGCATTTCTTGGGGCTGCTCTTTTACGAATTCATTTTCTTTTGTCATTTTCGCCTTTTAGCCCGTTCCCCTTAGGTCCGGTCAATTGCACGCTCGCAAATGTTCGCAGCTTGGAGAAATCATTCGCCCATACACAACGGCACCAGTGGCTTTGTCCTTGTCCAAACTTATCCGGCGCGGAAGCTTATCAAGATTGAAGTGAACGACGTTTGGAATGCGAATTAGGTCGAAGCGAGAGGTTGAATCAGCAAGCAGAGGCTGGCAATCTTGAACAGTTCCTATCGACAATCTCGGAAGCTAATATGTCCATTCCATTTGTTTTACTCATGCTTGTAGGCGGCGCTGCGGTAGTGGCGGCGCTACACTTCGGCCAACCAATCATTCTCTTTGGTCTCTTCGGGATTACCGGTATTGCGTTCGCAATCTTTGCTGGCCGTCAGAATGCGAAAGCTAGAGACGTGTGGCTTGAGACCTTCGAAGAAGATACGGTTTAACTTCGGAATTAGGTCTAGATACCGGATGAGCTAGCTCGCTCTCGTCACTTACCCTTGGTCATAAACCCGAAAAGATGGCCAGCTACTTTACGCATCTGGATCTCCTCTGAGCCCTCCGTAATGCGGTAGCGGCGGTGGTGGCGATAGATGTGCTCGAAGGGTTTGTGGCGGGAATAGCCGATTCCTCCATGAACCTGCATTGCCCGGTCCGCAGCATTACAACAAAGCCGGTTCGCGCGGTAATTACACATTGAAACCTTATCGGAGAGGTGGATCGCCACGTCAGGCTTGGACATCTGATCCATCTCCCAAGCCGTCTTAAAAATCAGAAGCCTGAGCATTTCGGCTTCTGTCTTCAGCTCAACCAGGGGGAACTGGATCGCCTGATTGACGGCGAGTGGTTTGCTAAAAGGTGCGCGTTCGCGAGCGTAGGCGACGCTCTCATCAACGCAGTACAGGGCAGCTCCAGTGGAACTGGCTGCCTGACGGATCCGGTTTTCATGGACGAAATGCTGGGCAAGTGCGAGGCCCCCTTCCGGCGGACCGAAGACAGCCGAATCCGGCACCCAGACATCCTTGATCGTGAGACGCGGGTGGTCCGTGGGCATATTGAATGTCCAAAGATATTCTTCGATGACAATTCCTGGATCATCTGCAGGAACGAGAAGACAGGTGATACCGCGCGCATCACCATCATCGCCGCTAGTCCGGGCAAAGCACATCATATGGGTCGCGTGGTGCATGCCGGTAATCCACATTTTCTCGCCATTTATGAGCCAACCATCTACGCCGTCGCGAGTTTCCCGGACCGCACGGGTCTCCATATGCGTAGCATCTGACCCGTGATGCGGCTCAGTCAGACCAAAGGTGGCAATGAATTTTCCAGCGAGCGCATCCTCCGCGAGATGGGCCTGATCATCACGAGCGAAATCCCTGAGCATGAGGATCTGGGGGAAGTTAGCGACAATAGAATGCTCATTCTGTAGGTCATTATGTAGACCGAGGCCTTTCCTTGCCAGGTGCTCCCGGATGACCGCCATGGCCAGGTTCGACCCATTCTGCCCTCCGTATTCCTTAGGTAAACCGAAACGAAAATGGCCGGCAGCATCCGCACGCCGCTTGGCTTCTTTCAGCAGATTCTCCCATTCCGGACGCGGCAATCCGCCTTTATCAAAGTCGGTACGAGCCCATTCGCGTCGGTGATCGAAGAAGCGTATATTGTCATCTTGTGCTTCGAGAGGGCGAATCTCTGCCTCAATGAAGGCATCCAATTCAGCAAGATACGCTTTCAAATCCTCCGGAATATTGAAATTCATCGACCACTCCCCTGTTTTTCGAGAGCAAAACCCTATGCCACACCGAGCAATCTGGCCAGTGAACGGAATTTTTATGAATATTTACGACTGAACGTTTGACATTTCGTTCAGAAGACATACTTTAGCGATACGGCATCAATAGCCGGTCGATCAACAAGGACAAAAAGACAATGACTCGTTTCCTCCCAACAGTCGCCAAATTTACCGCTGCAAGTCTCATTGCGGCAGGTCTCGCAACCTCTGCGATGGCCGAAAGCACCGTTAGCTACAGCGTGAAAATGAGCTTCGACGTTGCGCAGCTGAATACTGCTTCAGGGGCAACATTGGTGCTAGACGATCTAAGCAGACAGGCCGAAGATGCTTGCAGCTTCGTAGAACCCATCCTCCGCACCGAGCGTATTGATGACGCCTGTGTTGCCGATGTTGTTCGCCAGTCTGTCATTGCGATCAACAATTCAGCGTTGACTGAGGCATACAACGTTGCTGAGGGCACCCAAGTTTCGCCTAATCTGAGGGCAGCAAATACAGAAGCGTTGGTTCAGTAAGCGTTTTTTGATAGGTGAATGATTGAAACAGAATTCAGCGCTCACCATATATAGATCTTGATGGCGAACACCAGCGTCATCTCAAGCTTCCTCCCTTGACGGGCCGTCCAATATTTCGGGCGGCCTCTTTTTTTGACAAGACCACATCCAAGAAGGGCCCTTTCATATATTGAAAAGGCCCTCTCTTCGGTTCTGGTTTTAGTCTTTGCTCAGTTCATCCTGGACGAATTGCGATGGGCCCAAGATTGTCGATCACTTCCTGAGCGTTGAATGCCATGACATTATCTTCTGCCTTAGTGCCTTCAAATGCCTGGACAAGTGCAGCGACGTCGAACGACTTTCGCTCCCGTGTGCGGGTAGACGCCGTACCGAATCCACCAAAACCGCGGTTGAATGTGCCAAAGCCACCAACCCCACCAAAGCCACCGCCAAAACCGGTGCTCGTCGAGTTGAATGAGCGCCGCCCGCTTTCGCTATCGTCAAGAATGGTGAAATGACCAAAGCCATCAGCTACCGACAACTCCGCCGCCCTCAGAAGAATGTAGTTCTCCACCGTTGCAAGGTCGGTGCTGGAATTCCCTCGGAAAGTCACCCGATACTTACCGGATTCGATCTTGGTTTCTCCAAAGCCGTAACTGTTGATGCCACCAGTAGCTGGTTGGTATGGGGTCGCGGATACACACGCGGCGAGGATTGCAGCTGCTGCAGCTGCCGCGCCGACTTGCATCAATGTTGATTTTTTCGTCATCATCTGAGTCCTCTTAAGCAGTCACTTTTAGATGATAGGTTAAAACTGTGTCCTATGCATCACACCCTTCGTCGATATTTCATCACGAATGGTTCAAGATTCAACCGTGTCTGTCGGCTCCCAAAGCTCGATCTTTCTGCCGTCAGGATCCATGATCCACGCAAATTTGCCGTAGGGCTCAGTTACCGGCTCACCCTCTAGTGGCACATTCTCGGATCTTAATCGCTCCAACATGGCGTCAAGATCATCCACCATCAGATTCATCATCCAATCAGAAGACGATGGTTTGAAGTAATCGCTGTTTGCCTGAAAAGGCGACCAGATCGTCATTGCCCCTTTACCAAAGGCATTTGCGGCTTCGGACTGCGAAAATGCATGCCCACCAAAATCATTTATCTCGATACCCAACACGCGCGTATACCACGCCCGCGTTGCGTCAACGTCCTTGCAAAGGAAGAAAATCCCGCCAACACCCAAAACTTTTGCCATTTAGGTCACCTCACCGTTTACTTCCCGCGACAGTTTGCCCCAAAGTTCACCTATAAATAAAGGAGGATTTACGATGGCGATTGAAGCAGTGCGCACGCCAGACGAGCGATTTGAAGGGCTACCAGGCTACAACTTCTCACCCAACTACGTTGACGACTTGCCGAGGTATGAAGGCATGCGGGTACATTATCTGGACGAAGGGCCACCTGATGCGGCGCTGACATTTCTCTGTCTTCATGGCCAACCCAGTTGGTCGTACCTCTATAGAAAGATGCTGCCGATATTCACGGCATCGGGCGGGCGGGTGATCGCACCGGATTGGCTCGGGTTCGGAAAATCGGACAAGCCGGTCGAAGATGCCGTCTACACGTTCAATTTCCACCGGAACATGATGCTCGCTTTCATCGAGCGGCTGGACCTCACCAACGTAACCCTCGTCTGTCAGGATTGGGGTGGTCTAATTGGCCTTACACTCCCCCAAGATATGCCGGATCGGTTCAAACGTCTGATCGTGATGAATACGGCTATCGCAGTTGGGCAATCGCCAGGTCCCGGCTTCGACGCCTGGAAAGCCTTCGCTGCCAGCCAGCCAGATATGGATGTGGCCGCGCTGATGCAGCGGGGCACACCGATCCTTAGCGATGACGAAGCCGCAGCCTATGGAGCCCCGTTCCCGGATGTAACGTACAAAGCGGGTGTCCGCCGGTTTCCGGAAATGGTTATGGTCTCTCCCGAAATGGAAGGCGTGGAGACATCGAAGCGCGCGGCAGAATTCTGGTCCAGCGAGTGGACCGGCGAAAGCTTCATGGCCATCGGCATGGCAGACCCCGTGCTTGGCGGACCTGTAATGGACTTATTGAATCAGACGATAAAGGGCTGCCCAGCGCCGATGCGCATCGAAGATGCGGGCCATTTCGTACAGGAATGGGGCGCACCGGTCGCCGAGGCGGCACTGAAGCATTTCGGCGATCTGTGAGCGGCTTTCCCGAGGCCGGGTGCGGCGCAGCCATCCTGAATGAGGCGGGCGAGATATTACTCATCCGGCGCCTTCGACCGCCGGAGCCCGGTCATTGGGGGCTGCCGGGCGGCAAGATCGATTTTGGCGAGCCTGCAGAAACGGCCGTGAAACGCGAGATTGCCGAAGAGCTCGGCATTGAGATCATACTCACCCACCTCGCCCTCCTCACCGAAACGATCGGCAAGGATGATGGCCGCCACTGGGTCGCCCCGGTTTATGAGGCGCGCATCGTCTCCGGCGAGCCAAACATTCTGGAGCCAGAGAAGCATGGCGGATGGGGCTGGTTCGCCCTCGACGCCCTGCCGGATCAGCTCACCACGCCGACCCTGCAGTATCTGGCATCGCGGAAAAGCAGTGCCTAAAAAGGCGGTTGATAACTCATTACGGGTTCCGTTACGTTAGACAAAATCACCATGGATCATCGTGTTGATTCAGTACCTGCCCTTTGGTCACCCCTAGCGTCAACCGAGCCGGGCCTATAGGGTGCGCTGCAACAAAACCATCCACCAAAGGGAGACACGCCCATGCGTGAAGCTGTCATCGTATCCACCGCCCGCACCGGCCTTGCCAAGACCGGCCGCGGTTCGCTCAACAACACCCACGGCATCACCATGGCCGGCCACGCTATCAAAGGCGCGCTGGAGCGGGCAGGCGTCGAGGCCGAGGCCGTGGAAGATGTGTATCTCGGTTCGGCTCAGCCGGAGGGCGCAACAGGTCACAACATTGCTCGGAATGCGGCCCTTTGGGCGGGGTGCCCAACGTCCACGTCCGGCGCGACGATCAACCGGTTTTGCTCCTCCGGGCTGCAAGCGATCGCCAACGCTTCCCACACCGTGATCAATGAAGGCGCGGACGTGACCATTGGCGGCGGGGTGGAAAGCCTCTCGCTCGTCTCCCGCTCCGGCCATATGAATCTTCACCGCTATACAGAAGACCAGCTGATGGGCCAGTGGCCTGCGATCTGGATGACCATGATCGAAACGGCAGAAGTCGTCGCCGACCGCTACGGCATCAGCCGCGAATATCAGGACGAGTACTCCGCCGAGAGCCAGCGCCGCACGGCCGTGTTCCAGGAAAAGGGCTACATGGCCGAGGAGATCGTGCCGCTTGAGACGACGATGATTTTGACGAACAAGGAAACGGGCGAGACCACTGAGCAGGAAGTCACCTGCGACAGCGATGAGTGCAACCGCCCCGGCACAACTGTGGAAGCCCTCGCCGGACTGCAGCCCGTGCATCGCGGCGGCATGGTCGTAAAAGAAGGAAAGTACATTACGGCCGGTAATGCGTCGCAGCTTTCCGATGGCGCGGCAGCAGTCGTCGTTATGGAAGCAGGCGAAGCGTCCAAGCGCGGGATTGAGCCGCTCGGCCGGTTTGCAGGCTTTAATGTCGGTGGTGTTGATCCCGATGAGATGGGCATCGGACCGGTGAAAGCTGTGCCGCGCTTGCTTGAGCGCCACGGGCTAACTGTCGATGACATCGATCTTTGGGAACTGAATGAGGCGTTTGCATCGCAGTGCCTCTATTGTCGCGACCACCTCGGCATTGATCCTGAGAAGTACAATGTGAATGGCGGCTCTATTTCAATAGGGCACCCCTTCGGCATGACCGGCGCACGCTGTACAGGCTCCCTTCTACTGGAAGGCAAGCGTCGTGGTGCTAAGTGGGGTGTTGTTACCATGTGCATCGGTGGCGGCATGGGGGCAGCGGGTCTCTTCGAGATTTACAGCTAAGCCCAGTTTACAGACTTATTCGGAAAGCCCGCGCTGGAAACAACGCGGGCTTTTCCTTGGCCTTATAGTCCGCATGGTCCGTCTCGGCGTTAGTTATCGCAGACTCTGAGAAAGCGCCTTTGGCAGCATCACTTGAGAGCTAGTCGCAAAATCGATACTATTCCTCTCGCAGATCGCTCAGCGCATCAGATGATCGTGCGACTACTTTCTAACGGAGGTTCGAATGCCCGCTGATACTGTTTCAATTGAGCCACTCAGTGAACGCTTGAAAACCTTTGATGGTTTTCTCGAGCGTCTTGCGAAAGAGTATGACATGTCGACTCTCCAGCTCGTGAGAGAATTGCCAGGCGACAGCGCTAAAATCGTTTCAGGGGAGCAAATGGTGCAGATCCTACACGATGTCTCTGAATGGGGCGCGGTGCTGTTCATCACCGAGGGCAACAGCATCATTTCCGGAATGGCGGTTGAAATGCCCAAAGTGTTTTTCAAAGACGGCTACTACCATTTCTTTGGGGTCGGCGGCTTTGGCGGCCATATCAAAGATGGTGCCTGCACTCACATCGCATTTATCGAACGGCAGTTCCAAAATCGAAATTCCCGATCAATTCACTTTTACGACGAGGATGGGGAACCCATGTTCAAGGTCTTTGTTTCGCGCGAAATGAACGGTGACATGATCGAATCGCAGGTAGAGCGCTGGAAGCAACTGCGAGCAGCTGGCTGACTGATGTCATAGAAATTCAGCATCGCTGAGTAGATTGTTATACCTCTAATCGCGAAGTAATTCATTGACGCCGGTTTTTGATCGCGTGCGTTCGTCTACCGTTTTGATGATAATAGCAGCGGCAAGATTCGGACCGCCATTATTCGCTTCCATAGTACCCGGCACTACCAC
>JBCCIW010000132.1:0-8672 GCA_039028055.1 Pseudomonadota bacterium
AAGGCCGAAACAGAAATCGTCGCATGGCTTGTGGGCAATCACCTTGAAATGAGTGAAACAGCTCAGAAACGCGATATCTCGGACCCTAAGACCGTATCCGACTTCGCGAAGCATGTGGGTTCAATCGAAAGGCTGAATCTGCTGCACATACTCACAGCTGCGGACATAACCGCAGTGGGGCCAAAAGTCTGGAATGGATGGAAAGCGCAACTCCTTTCGGATCTGCACAACAACACAGTGGCAGCCCTCCGAGGCGGCAGGACCGATGAAGCAACAGTGGCGGCCGAACTTGTGGCTCGAGCAGACGAGCGCAGAATTTCGCTTGAGGACAAAGTCAGCTCGCTACCCGAAACCATGGCAAACATGGAACCAGCATACTGGACTGAATTCCCAACAAGTACATTGGTTCAACATGCGACGTTCCTGTCCAATATGGATGGGATTGGCGTGGAAGCAGAGCTCGATGAAGACGAAGGCGCGGTGACACTCCTCGTATCGGGCAAAGACCGCCTCGGTCTCTTCGCAGATCTTGTGGGGGCGATCTTGGGCGAAGGCGCAAGCATCGTCTCTGCGCAGATCTTCACAAGCACATCCGGCGACATCCTGGATATCTTCAAGCTGCAGGACGCTGACCGGAACCCTTATGCGAAAGGCGAAGATCGACGACTCTGCCGACTTGAAGCCGCGGTGCGCGAAGCTTTCGCCGGCGACCGTCCGCCACCAAACATCAAACCGCTCAGAGGTCAGCGGGAAGCCGCTTTTCTTGTTGATCCGGAGGTAAGCATAGACGCCCAGGCATCCACCAACTTTACTGTTATCGATGTTACCGCACGGGACCGTCCGGGACTTCTCTACGATTTGGCGTCCTGTCTGGCGGAAGAAGGGCTAAGCATTCGTTCAGCCCATGTCGGTTCATATGGCGAGCGAGTGTTCGACGCGTTCTATATTCAACGAAAAGATGGTGGCAAATTGACCGATGACGCCGCAAAACAGTCACTGAAAGCACGACTTTTGGAAGTCTTGTTGCGCCAGGAACCTGCCCACCCGAAAACGCCTGCCCGGGAACTTGCACGTGCACCAGCAGCAGACAGTTTCTAGGACTCAGACTAGAGATTTTATATGAGCCTGGCGCGAAACACGCTTGTCCAGTCAAGCCTTACGCTAACGAGCCGTATCTTTGGCTTCGCCCGAGACGTTTTGCTCGCGGCGAAAATCGGTGCGGGCCCCATAGGAGACGCATGGGCAACAGCGTTGATGTTTCCCAACCTGTTTCGGCGTATCTTCGCTGAAGGAGCATTTTCTCAGGCATTTGTGCCCTCCTACGCCCGGACACTGGAAGAAAGCGGGCCGGAGGCTGCACGTCAGGTCGCGGATGAGGCTCTCCGCGCGCTCTTTGCCATAACAGCCGCCATTACAATCGCCGCTCAACTTGCGATGCCATGGCTGATGCTGATCTTTCATGCAGGCTATTCGGATGACACGCCCAATTTCAATTTGGCGGTATTGTTGACGCAGATCACAATGCCTTATCTCGCCTGCGTATCTATCGCTGCACTATTGTCAGGCGTCCTGAATTCCCTTGGCCGATTTGTGCTTTCCGCAGGTGCCCCGATTCTCTTGAACATCGCTCTCATTGGCGCAGCCCTGATCGGCGACACACCTGATGAAACGGCACGTATCGCAGCCATCGCCGTCGTCATTGGCGGCGTCTCCCAAGCGCTACTTTTGTACTGGGGAGTGCAGCGTCAAGATGTACGGCTTTCCATTCTTGGGATCCCGAAAATCACACCCAATGTGAGGCACATATTTGCCTTGGCCCTGCCGGGCACCATCGCGGCATCAGGCACTCAAATCAACATCATGGTCAGCCAACTCCTTGCGAGTTTCGAGGAAGGTGCAAAGAGCTGGCTTTATTATGCGGACAGGCTTTACCAGCTCCCTCTCGGTCTCGTCGGTGTCGCCGTTGGTGTCGCCATCTTGCCGCGTCTGTCACGCGCAGCTAGGCGTGATGACCAACGCGAAGGTCAAACGATGATGGATGAGGGCATAGGCCTTGCCATGGCACTCACCTTGCCGGCGGCAGCAGCGCTCTTCCTGCTACCAACTTTCCTGATCGACGGCATCTTCGCTAGAGGTGCCTTCACACCGACCGACGCCGAACGCGCCAGCCTGGCTCTTGTTCACTACGCGTGGGGCGTTCCGGCATTCGTTTTGATCAAGGTACTCGCACCTGCCTTCTTTGCGCGAGAAGACATGACAACGCCGATGCGATTCTCGCTGATATCGGTCGCTATCAACACGGCGCTGGGTGCTGGCCTGTTCTTCTGGCTTCAGTCTCAGGAGCGCCTCGGATTTCCGGGACTCGCTATCGCAACCAGTGTCGCCGCATGGACGAACGCTGTCTTGCTCGCCGTCACGCTCGCCGCCCGTGGCTGGTACAGGCCCGGGCGGATTTTGTTGGGCCGTCTCCTCCGCGCTGCATTCGCAACCTTGGCAATGTCAGGCGCGCTTTTGTACCTGCAGCTCAATCCAGACCTTATCTCTGTTTACATGCCGGACAGCCGACTCCTGGGCACATTATGCATCATTCTGATCGGGATGTTGGTCTACGCACTCGCTGCACTCATCTTTGGAGCGATACGTCCCAGCGAACTTCGCCGCGCTCTTTCCAGGACGTAAATGTCTTGCACGTTTCGCCAGATCGCCTAAACCGCCGCGAATGACCGAACAGACACCAGACTATCAAGGGCCTGACCGCGTTTTCTCCGGAGTGCAACCTACGGGATCGCTGCATCTCGGGAACTATCTGGGAATGCTAAAGCCGGCCACAGCGCTGCAGGATCAATTCGACTGCATCTACTGCGTCGTCGACCTTCACGCGATTACCCTGCCTCAAGATCCCGCAAAACTCGCTGATCAAACCCGGGAGATCACGGCAGCGTTCCTAGCAAGCGGCATTGACCCTACCCGGTCAATAATCTTTGCGCAGTCATCCGTACTCGCGCACACAGAACTTGCCTGGTACTTTAACTGCGTTGCGCGAATGGGTTGGTTGGAACGCATGACGCAGTTCAAGGACAAAGCGGGCAAGAACGCAGAGCGTTCCTCGGTTGGGCTCTTCGATTACCCCGTTCTCCAGGCCGCGGACATCCTTGCATACAAGGGAACACACGTCCCGGTCGGCGAGGACCAGAAGCAGCACCTGGAGCTGTCACGCGACATCGCAGACAAGTTCAATCGGGACTTTGACGCACCCGGTTTCTTCCCCCTCCCTGAACCGCTGATCGGCACGGATAACGCTAGAATTATGAGCCTTAAGGACGGGTCAAAGAAAATGTCGAAGTCTGATCCGTCAGATCTCTCGCGCATTAATCTCGCGGACGACGCAGACACAATTTCAAAGAAGATCCGCAAGGCGCGGACAGATCAGGATCCAATTCCGGACAATGAGGCTGGCCTCGAAAACCGTCCGGAGGTCGCAAATCTTGTTGGTATATTCGCGTCCTTCACCGGGCGCACCAAGGAGGACATTCTTTCCGATTTCGCTGGCAAGGGTTTCGGCGAATTCAAACCGGCCCTCGCTGAAACGGCTGTCGAAGGACTGTCAGCAGTTACTTCCGAAATGCGCCGATATCTCTCGGATCCCGCTGAAATAGATCGCGTGCTGAAAGACGGGGCTGATCGAGCGGCAGCAATTGCCGAGCCTATTCTGGACGATGTTCGACGGATAATCGGGTTTTGGCGCGCTTAACGTCTTTTTCTCCTCAGATTAAAAAAAAGAAATGGGCGCGAGCCTTGCATTGTCTGCCGTGTAATCGACAGATTCATGTTTCAGTTACCCATCTGAACTAAAAGTTAAGGCTCCCACACCTTATCTTTAAGGATACGCGCCGGAGACGACATGTCTGCAAAACCAGAAACGCCCTTGGCAGAGGTTGAAGATATTCCCGTCGTAAAGGTGGCTTATCAAACCTACGATGACGCACCGTCCAAACCGCCCGTGCGGGTATCTAGCGGAATGGTAATTACGATCCTGAAAGCGTTCACGGTTGCTGCGCTTATGCTGGCCTATCCAGCACTGGTCATAACCAATCACAAAGTTGATGACACGCCCATAAATCTTGCCGATGCACCGCGCCATTGGACCGCGACCGATGCAGGTGTCGCCGTGACGTTGATTTCCAGAGAGCTCGAAGGCCCAGGCTGGGTTGCTGACCGCCATCGCTGGCACCCACAGTCCCGCCTTACGGCCTTGCCCGCATGGCAGAACGCAATGATGGCAGCGATCGCAGATCACGGCCGACTGTCCTTGTCCCTTTTCGAAGGACAGAGAGATCCTGATTTGGAGGCAGCAATGCGTCTGCTCGGTCGCACAGGAACAGAGGCAGCAGTACCTCGTCTGATCGCAGCGCGAGAAGCGCTCACGCGCTATGATGGACGTGTCGGTGCCGGCCTCGCAGGTCGACCCGAGGGCCCGGAGGTGCTTGCTGCAGAAATGGACCTGGCAGCCGGATGGGCGCTTGCAAGCAGAAACGCGCTCGGAAGCATCGCAAGTCCGGGGGACGGATGGATCGCGAGCACAGAGGCCGTTCAGACGGTCTATGAAGCCAAGGCACGTGCCCATGTCGCCCATGAAATTCTGAGCGCGCGGATGACATCTGACGGCAACACGTTCCCATCCACAGAAGCTGAGTTACTCGCGCTCCAGGCACTCGAAAAGTGGCGTGTCGCTGCTAAGCTGAGGCCGCTATTTGTATCTAATCATGGAGCTGATGCTGTGGTCGGTGCCAATCACCCGGCAACGATGGCCTTCCTGATATCTGACGCGGCGGAGACATCGCGCCGTGCTGCTGAACTCTTGAGACAACCACAGACTGAGCTAGACGAGCAGGCCGCTGGTTTGACTGACCCTGCCCGCGCACCTTAGGAATTCGCCGTTGCTGCTTGATTGAACGGTCACGAAGCGCCATTTAACGAGCAACTGAAAAGGTGCGTCTCATGTTTATACAGACCGAACCAACGCCCAATCCGGACACGATGAAGTTCATCCCTGGGATTCCCGTGGCGGGACTGTCTGGTCCCTTTGATTATCCAACGTTGGAGTCGGCGAGTAATAGCCCACTGGCAATAACGCTGTTTGGCCTGGAAGGTGTAACCCGCGTCTTCCTCGGAAGTGATTTTATCTCACTCGCTAAGGATCCGGAGATCGAATGGGCGCAGCTTCGACCATCTGTTCTTGCAGCAATTATGGATCACTACACTGCAGGGCTTCCGGTCGTCGAAGGGGTCGGCGACGCTCAGGAAGATGATACGGTTTATGAGGGCGAAGCTGCCGATATCGTGGCTGAAATCAAGGAATTGATCGAAACCCGTGTTCGCCCGGCCGTGGCAGCGGATGGCGGTGACATTATCTTCCATCGCTTCGAGCCTGACACAGGAGTGGTACATCTTTCCATGCGCGGCGCTTGCGCGGGCTGTCCTGCTTCATCTTACACGCTGAAACAAGGCATAGAGAATATGCTCCGCGCTTACGTACCGGAAGTGACGTCAGTAGAAGCAGCGCTGTAGAAACCGTTCGCTACTTCAGCACATGTGGACAGCAGACGTTCAATGTCCTGGTCCCGCGATAGCCGATGATCGCCGTCCTTGATAAGCGTGAACACAAGGTCGGAGCTGGTGATCCCATCGACCAATTTCTCCGCATGTGTCCATGGCACATCAGGGTCTTTCATACCCTGCAAAATACGCACGGGACCTTTGAAAGGGATTGGCGCATCTAGCAATTGCCACTGCCGCCCATCTTCAATCAGCGCCTTCGTGATCGGCACAGGTTCGCCGTAGTCAGACGACTGCATGTGAAAGCCGGCTTCCATGATTTCAGCCTTTGCGTTGGTGGAAAGCCCCGGCCACATCAGCTTCGCCGTGAAATCGGGCGCGGGTGCAATCAGAATCATACCGGCAACCCGGTCAGGGCGGGCAATGGCCACCAACAGCGCCATCCAGCCCCCCATTGAAGACCCCACGAGGATCTGAGGTCCGTCGGCCAGCTGATCCAGAACAGCGAGTGTGTCTTCCCGCCAGTCGGATATCGTTCCTTCGGCGAAATCACCGTTCGATTCGCCGTGACCCGAATAATCAAAGGCTAGAAACGACCGTCCTCGGGCCTTTGCCCAGGCCTCCAGTGCAAGAACCTTTCCGCCCTGCATGTCTGACTTGAACCCCGAAAGCCATAGAAATCCTGGTCCGGCGTGGGTGCCTACGAATTTACGGAATGCAATCGAACGGCCTTGTGGCGTGGTCATTTTAGATGTGGTCATGATAGAACTGCGTGAAAACCTAAGGGGGAAAGGTTGTCAAACCTTCCAAACATTGCGGGCTGCACGATATTGCAGGTCATCCCGGAACTATCAGCGGGTGGTGCTGAACGCACCGTGATCGAAATGACGGAGGCAATCAAAGAAGCCGGGGGGCGGGCCCTCGTCGCCAGCGAGGGAGGGCGACTGGTCAAAGATCTGCATGCTGCCGGCGGTGAGCATTTTTCCCTGCAACTCGCCTCGAAAAACCCCGTCGTAATACTCAGGAATGCAAACCGACTGCTGGATCTGATTAGAGAAGAAGAGATCAAACTCATTCATGCTCGAAGTCGGGCACCGGCCTGGAGTGCATGGAGAGCGGCTCAGGCGACGAATACGGCCTTTGTAACCACCTATCATGGTGCCTATTCGGGAAACTCAACGCCAAAAAAAGCCTATAATTCTGTTATGGCAAAGGGTGATTTCGTTATCGCAAACTCCCGCTGGATCGGCGAACACATAAAACAAACGCACAATGTTTCGGAAGATCGCATCGTTATTATTCCGCGCGGCGTCGACTTTGAGCGTTTCAATCCGTCATCGTTACACAGTGGCCGCATAGCCAATCTTCGCAATGATTGGAGCCTTATTGGCAGCGATCAGAGGCTGATCATGCTGCTCCCAGCACGACTTACGGAATGGAAAGGTCAGTTGCTTGCCCTTGAAGCTCTGACCCAACTCTCTCCCGAAGAACGTGACAGCCTCGTTCTCGTCTTTGTAGGAGACGCACAGGGCAGATCTGCCTACGTCGAAAGGCTGCAATCCTTTATTGCCGATCATGGTCTCGTTAGATCGATTAGAGTTGCTGGTCACTGCAATGATATGCCAGCCGCGTTCGCTGCGGCTGACATCGTCCTGAATCCTTCAATCCGCCCTGAAGCATTCGGCCGAACCGCAGCCGAGGCCGCTGCAATGGAACGGCCGGTTATTGCCTCGGACCATGGCGGTGCTCAGGAAACGGTCATTGATGGCCAGACCGGTGTTCGCTTTTTACCCGGTGACGTTCAATCATTGTCCGCGGCAATCCGTTCACTCATCGCTATTGGACCCGAAGCAAGAGCCGGTATGGGCAAGGCAGGACGCAAACATGTCGAATCCCACTTCTCAAAAAGAGGGCTTCAGGCCGCGACACTCAGTGTTTATAGTTCGCTGATTGCCCAAGGAATTGCTCGACACGCATGAGTACAACGCAGACCCTCACAAAGGACCGTCCACCTAATCCGGGCCGATCAGCGAAACGCGTGCTGATCATCAAACTTAGCGCCCTTGGCGACTTCATGATGGCTATGGGAGCCGTGAAGGCCGTCCGCGATGCTCATCCGGCGGCGCAGATAACGCTTTTGACAACGCCCCCCTTCAAGAGCTTCGCTGAAAAGTGTCCCTTCTTCGATGTCGTAGAAACAGATGGCCGTCCCGACGGCGTGCGCGCCACTCGAGAGCTGATCGCACGGATCAGAAAGCAGAAATTCGACGTCATTTACGATTTTCAGACCAGCGGACGGACAGCTAACTATTTCAAGGCCTTGAATATGCCCGGGCGGAAACCGCCGCTTTGGTCCGGACATGCGCCCAACAGTGCATACTTCCACGACAATCCTGATCGGGCAGCAATGCACTCCATCGATCGTTTGGCTCAGCAACTCGAATTTGCCGGGGTGTCACCAGCAAGCGGTTATGCACCAGATAAAATCCCAATGCCGGATTTTTCGTGGATTCCCCTTGCCCTGAACAATCGGCCGAGCCTTACCCCAGCCTATTTTGGCGTGAACGGGGATTTCGGTCTGATCATTCCCGGTGCTTCGGAAAAGCATCCCGAAAAACGTTGGAAACCGGAGAATTTCGCCGATGTCGCTAGGCGCATGGCTGATATCGGCATTACACCCGTCCTAATCGGAGCAAAATCCGAAGGCCAGATCGCATCCGCAATTCAGAAAATCGAGCCACGAGTGGCGAACCTCGTCACCCGCACCGATCTCTTCCAGATCGCATCACTCGCCTGCAGGGCACGGTTCGTTATAGGCAATGATACCGGACCTATGCACATGTCGACCCTTGCAGGAGCCCCCGGTATCGCCTTATTTGCCACCAGCGTGTCCGATCCCGATCGGGCAGCGCCCAGGGGCCCGCTACCGGTCATAGTCGTCCACGGAGAGACACTTGCATCCGTCTCTCCAGATGATGTCTGGCAGGCAGTTAGAGCTCTTGGTGTTCTGTAAACTGTTAACAGTTAACTTGAAGCGCCTTTCAATGAGGGGCATATTGAGAATTCGTATCAACAGCTAGAAGGAAAAGACCCATAGCTCGCAGACCCCACGCGGC
>JBCCIW010000133.1:0-8629 GCA_039028055.1 Pseudomonadota bacterium
TATCAATATATGCTTATATCTTTATATGCAGCTCAGCTAATTTCTGGCGATAGGCTCTTGCAACCTCGGCGCTGCCGTTACCAAGTGGAGCAAAAGCAAGGAAGAAGGACCTGTGTTGATGATTGAACTTTACACCTGGACAACGCCGAATGGCCGCAAGATATCCGTCGCCCTCGAAGAGATGGGACTGCCTTATGAGGTCAAGCCGATAAATATCGGCAATGACGAGCAGTTCAGTCCGGAGTTTCTCGCGATCAGCCCGAACAACAAAATCCCGGCAATCGTCGACAAAGACAATGGTGTGAGCGTTTTCGAGAGTGGCGCGATCCTGACTTACCTGGCTGAGAAGACTGGCAAGTTTCTTCCAGCTATCGGAACTGCCGAGCGCGCGAAAGTGCTCGAATGGCTTGCCTGGCAGGTGGGTGGATTCGGTCCCATGCTTGGCCAGCTCAATCACTTTGCCCGGTTTCGCGAAGACAAGATACCCGCCGCAATCGAGCGGTTCGCAACGGAATCCGTGCGCCTGTACAAGGTGCTGGATACGCAACTTGATAAAACCGAGTTCGTTGGCGGTGAATACTCAATTGCCGATATGGCGATCTATCCCTGGTCGATCGCAGCTTTGGGCGGCGTCGAGCAGATGACAGGAAACAGTTTTTCCAATGTTGCCCGCTGGCACGATACCGTCGGAGGCAGGCCTGCGGTTCAAGCGGGAATGAATATTCCGCCATCGGCTTAGTCCGACTACTGGTCCTTGATCTTTAGGGGACGCACATCCGGCTTTTTGCCGAGAACGCGAAGGGGGCTCCAGCTGAATGCCTGCATGATCTGCCAGCTGGAGACGGTTCTGCGCGCCTGAATACCTTTCCGGCCGGCAAATAGCTGGCCGGTGAAAAAAGCATCACGCAGGCCTCGGAGGGTCGGCCTCAATTCCTTGCGTGCTCCGGCGCGCAGTATGAGCGCGACCGTGAGCAAGAAATGAAATGGCAGAAGTACGGCCAAGGCGACCGGCGGCATGTTTCTGAAGAAGGTCCAGGCCCGGTTGCGCGCGCCGTGGTATACGGCGAAGCTGCTTGCCGGTCCGGTTGTGCCGCCGCCCACATGATAGGCCTTGGCGTCGGGCCAAAATACGCATGTCTCTCCTTGCAGGCGCAGTTGGAAGGCGAGATCGACATCTTCACAAAAGCAAAAGAACGCTTCCGGGAAACCCCCGGTACCCAGGAACACGTCTCGCCTGTAAAGAGCCGCTGCACCGCAGGGCGAGAAGCACGTTCCCATGGAGGGCATCTCGGAAGCTGCTCGCCCATATCCGCCGCGCCAGGGGAGGCCGAAACCAAAATAGGCGTCACCGGCCCCATCCATGACGTCGGGGCGGTCCATGTTCAGGGTGGCCCCTGCAAAGACATTTACATTCGGAAACGCCTCTGTCGCGCGGCGAAGTTCTGCCACCCAATTAGTAAAGGCAGCCGCGTCGGGGTTCAGCAGGGCGATCCAGGGGGTCGTCGCGTGTTTCGCCGCGAGATTATTGCCGCCTGCAAATCCAAGATTTTCATCAGATGCGAGCAATTCGAATGCAGGCAAATGGTCCGTTCTGAGATCGTCCAGTGATCCATCGCTCGATGCATTGTCGACAAGTATGACCTTGAATTCCTGATCGGTCTGCTTCGACAGGGAGTCCAGCGCGCCCTGCAGGAAGCGCTTGCCGTTGTAATTGACGATGATCACCGTCAGCCAGGGAGGAGGACTATCCGACATGGCTTCAGGGACGGAGCTCGACGTTTACTGCACTGCCATAAGCTGAACTTCAAAAATGAGATCCGAGTTTGCCGGAATAGATCCAGTTGATCTCGGGCCGTAAGCAATGTCAGCTGGAAGATAGACCATCCAGCGATCGCCCGGTTTCATAAGTTGGAGTGCTTCAGTCCAACCGGGAATAACCTGTGTGACCCCGAATTCCGCGAAGCGTCCCCGCGCATAAGCGCTGTCGAACGTTTCGCCTGTCTCGGCCAGCCGTCCTTCATAGTACACCACGGCACGATTGTTCGGTGCCGGACTAGTGCCGTCTTCAGGGCCGGATTGGACTACAACATATTCGAGACCAGAGGCCGTTTTCTGTACGCCTTCGGCATCGCTGTTCCAGGGTGTAAGTCGATCCCAGGCAGCCGTGTCGGACTCCTGCGGTCCAAAGAACGATTTCAGATTTATCCGGAACATCAGATCTGCATTTGGCGGGATGGGGCCGCCAGGCGTTCCACGCTCTCCATAACCGAGGTCGGAGGGAATAAAGACAAGCCAATCGTCACCCGGGTTCATGAGTTGAAGGGTCTCGGTCCAGGCAGGAATAACGCCATTCACCTGAATAAGCAGCGGGTTCCCGTCGTCGAGGGTGCCGTCAAAGCGCGCGCCTGTTGATGCGAGACGTCCATCGTAGTCGACAATCACTGTATCCGAGGGTGTAGGTTTTGTTTCGCCATCGGGTGCCGATGTCAGCTCGATATATTGCACACCGCTCTCGGTGGTCTGGACGCCGTCTGCATCGGGATCCCATGGAAAATTCTCGGCCCATACTTCGTTCCCCGGATAGTCATCCGGCTTTGATCCAAACAGGTCGACACGGAAGATGAGATCTGAACTCGGCGGGATACCGGGTCTGCCAGCTTCGCCATAAGCGAGGTCGAATGGAATGTAGATCAGCCACTCGTCACCTGGCTTCATCAGTTGCAGCGCTTCGGTCCAGCCGGGAATAATTCCCGATACGGCAAATTCGCTCGGGGTGCCGCGATCGAAGCTACTGTCGAAGGTGTCGCCCGATTCTGCGAAGCGACCCTCGTAATGAACGATCGCGGTGTCGTTGATGCCGGGTGGCTCGCCGCCTTCCGGACCTGACTTCAGGACGATGTACTGCAGCCCGCTGTCAGTCGTGGTGACGCCATCGGCATCGCTGTTCCAGGGCGTGTGCTCTTCCCAATGCGCCGTGCCGGGATAATCGCTGCCTTTTGTGTCGATAATTTTCATTCGTGTAACAAATCCAGATCCGGCAGGAATGCCAGCCTGTCCTTCTTCTCCAAAGGCAAGTTCTGCCGGGGTGTAGATCATCCATTCGTCGCCCGGGCGCATGAGCTGCAGCGCCTCTGTCCACCCTGGGAGCCGGTCGGGCACGCGAAAGATCGCTGCGCCGCCATGGCGTTCCTCGCTGGAATCCCAGCGAGCGCCATCGGACTCAAATCTCATATCGTAGTCGGCTACGACTGTTTCGGTTTCCCGGAGTCTCGGCTGGGACGCATCGCCGGAAGACAAGATATAATATTGCAAACCGCTCGGGCGCGTTACGATATCTTCCCGGTCGCCGTCCCATGGCGCAAGTGTCGCGAACGGATCGGTCGGGTCAACTGGTTCAGGATCTCCACCTGAACAGGCGGCGAGCGACAGACTCAACGCGAGTCCAATTACAAATGTGCGGATCATCTTGCGCAGCGCTCCTGAGCTGGTTGGTTTGGCGGACCGTTTAGAGTTGTTCCGGGGTAAAGTCACCCTGGACCTTCATTTGAACACGTCTGCTAGCTGCCGAGTGGACGAGGCGGATAGCCAGCCTGAGCTAGTGCATCCGTCACTTCCTGCGTGTGCTGGGCATCGCGGGTTTCGATTAGGATATCGAATTCGGCACCCTTCGCCGGCACGTCGAGGGCAATCCGGTTATGGGCGACTTCCATGATGTTCGCGCCGCTGTCGCCTATGATCTTTGTTACAAGAGACAGAAGCCCCGGACGGTCGTCGCCAATAATCCTGATATTCGTCAGCCGGTTCTCGCGCACCAGCGCGCGCGTCAGCACGGATGCCAGTAGCCGCGTATCGATATTGCCGCCGCACAGAACAAGGCCGACCCGCTTGCCGGAGAACTTCGACGGGTGGGCCAGAAGCGCAGCGAGCCCCGCAGCTCCGGCTCCCTCGGCGATTGTCTTCTCAACGTCCGCGTACAGGGTTATCGCGCGCTCCAGGTGCTCTTCTTCGACGAGGAGTATTTCGTTGACGAGTTCCTTCACGATCGTGGCTGTCAGCTCGCCCGCCTGCTTGACGGCGATGCCCTCGGCGATGCTGGCACCGCCATTTATCTGGACATTTGATCCGGTAAAGGCTGCGTGCATGCTTGGGTACATGGCGGCTTCGACGCCGATGATTTCAATATCGGGTTTCACGCCTTTTGCAGCGGTGGCCATGCCGCTGATCAGTCCGCCGCCGCCAATCGGCACAACTAGTGTGTCGAGTTCTGGAACTGCCTCAAGCATCTCAAGAGCGACGGTTCCCTGACCGGCGATAATGCCCACATCATTGAATGGGTGAATAAAAGTCAGGCCTTCACGCGCACGCACCGTTGCCGCGAATACAGACGCTTCATCGAAGGTTTGTCCATCAAGCAGAACGCGCGCGCCGTGGTCCCTTGTGTGCTGCACCTTGTTGAATGGCGTGGTCACCGGCATCACGATTGTTGCCGGAATGCCCAGCCGCTTGGCGTGATAGGCAACTCCCTGGGCGTGATTTCCCGCGGAGACAGCAATCACACCATTACGCCGCTCGTCTTCCGTAAGGGTCGATAACCGATTGAGTGCGCCGCGCTCCTTGAACGATGCGGTGAACTGCAGATTCTCGAATTTGACCCAGACATCTGATCCGGTGACATCGGAAAGCGTCCGGCTATGACGCATCGGCGTGTTTTCAACCTGATCATCCAGCAGCTTTGCTGCTGCCTGAATGTCTTCGAGTGTTACCGTCGCATCGGTCATCTTTTCTTCCCATGAGCTCCGTCGAATTCAATCTTTGAGCGGCGGGCGCTTGAGATGTGCTGCCCGGCTTACCTTCAGTTCGAATATGTCCGGGCGGGCATAGTGCCCGGCGACATCGAGGTCAAACTTTCCTCGCGTGATTTCCGATAGATCTATATCAGCGATGACCAGTTCTGACGTGTTATAGACCGGGCCGGCCAGCAGGTCGCCAAATGGAGAAACAATGCACGACCCACCGCGGATAAGCACCGTATCCGGTGCATCGCCCTGGGCTGCGTCATAGGTCACGCCCTCTGCCACATCGCCTCTGGTCATGTGCTGGCAGGCGGAAACCACGAAACACCGGCCCTCCAGTGCAATCATCTGCATGCTGGGCAGCCAGACGTCGCGATCGTCCACAGTGGGCGCTGCATAGATCTGAGTGCCTTGCTGGTAATGCTGCATGCGGAGCAGAGGCATATAATTTTCCCAGCATATGGTTGCCGAGACCCGTCCAATATCCGTTTCGGCGACTTCGAGAGTCGCTCCGTCACCTGATCCCCAAATGATCCGCTCCATGGCCGTGGGCATCAGTTTTCGCCGCCAGCCGACGACCTCGCCTTGCCGATTGAGGGTTGCTGCGGCGCAGTGGAGCGTGTCTCCCACGGGCTCCATCAGGCCGGTTACGACATTGATGCCAGCATCTGCCACAAGGCTGCGGACCTTGCTGAACGCTTCGCCATCAGGATCGAATGCATTTTCAAAGTAGAGCTTGAACAGGTCCCGGCCCGGTTCATCGCGCGAACCGACACGTGCGCCGAAGTCCACACCTTTCGGATATCCGCCAAGGAAGGATTCCGGGAAGACAACGAGGTCAGCCCCCTCGCTTCTGGCCTGCTTCAGCCAGTGGTCAAAGCGCTCCAGCGTTTCTGATCTATCGAAGAGTTTCGGCGCGGCCTGAACGGCAGCAATGCGGTGTTTGGTCATCCGGTAAGCCTGAAAGGGATGTCAGTCGACCAGTCAAGTGAAAGGATTGGCCTTGACTATTGGGCGCTTTCCGCCGACCGCCCTAAATCCCGACCAGGAGCAAGACTGAAAAGCAGAGTGATATGGACATAAGCAAGATTATCGCCGGTCAAAACCCGCCGGACGATGTCAACGTCATTGTCGAGGTGCCCCTTGGCGGTGACCCGATCAAATATGAAATCGATAAGGCATCGGGAGCGATGTTCGTCGATCGGTACCTGTACACAGAGATGCGCTATCCCTGTAATTACGGATTTGTGCCTCACACGCTGAGTCTTGATGGGGATCCGATTGATGTCATGGTCGTCGGCAGCCGTCCGCTGGTGCCCGGTTCAGTGGTGCGCGCTCGCCCGGTCGGCGTTTTGATGATGACGGATGACAAGGGGCCAGATGAGAAGATTCTCGCTGTGCCGCATCAGAAGCTCACGCCATATTACGACAAGATCGCATCCTACCATGATCTGCCGAAGATCCTCGTCGACAAGATCGAGCACTTCTTCGCCCATTACAAAGATCTGGAGACCGGAAAATGGTCCCGCGTTGAGGGATGGCTCGGCATCGATAAGGCCCGCGAACTTATCCAGCAGGCCGTCGAGCGCGGCTCGAATGAGGAATAGGCTGTCAATTTCGCCTAAACCGTCCGTTCCGTTCTATTTTTCGAAACTCTTTCGATTTATTGTCTGATCCAAATCTGATGCGTCGGTTCTCGGCGCTGGCTAAAGGGAAAAGGCATGGCGGAATCAGGCACGAAATCCAAACGGCAACGTCGCGAAGGTCCAAAGCGCAGCGAGTCTTCGCAGGCGGCTATCCTGGACGCTGTCAGATTGGAACTTTCCGAGAATGGCTGGCGGAATTTCAGTGTCGATAATGTTGCTCGCCGTGCCAGCGCTTCGAAGCAGACAATTTATCGCTGGTGGCCCTCGATTGGCACCCTGTGTCTCGACGCAGCGTTAAGCCTTGTGCCGGCGCAGCCTGAGGGTGCTCGTGATGCCGCTCAGCGCATTGCTGCGATTATTGCACCGCTGGAAGCCACGGCGCGCACGGGTGACGGCAACTATGTCCTCAGAGCTGCGCTTCTTGCCGCCGCGGATGACGATAGTGCCGGTGAGAAATGGCGGACCTGGTTGAAAACGGAGATTCGCTTGCCCCTTCGAAATGTTCTGGCAGAGCTCGCAGCCAAGCAGGTAATCCGGAGAGACTGGGACATAGAGGACGCCATCGACGCTCTTGTCGGGCCACTCTGGCACCGGCTTCTAATTATGCATTCGCCGATTCCGGAAGCTTACAGTCTTCGACAGGCTGAGAATTTGCTCGCGTCTTTACGAGCTTAGGCTTCTCCGTCTCCTGTCGGCGTAACTATTCAGACGATCTGCATCTCGGACACGGGCGCGTCGAGCATCAGCAGGTCGCCGCGTCGCGATAGCCTTGCCCGAAGCCTCACCGGCTCAGCCACAAGCGGCAGTATGTCATCGCCATACTTTGCGTTGCCATCCGACATAATCATAAGTGCTGATCGTCCCGATGCATCCCTTACGAAAAATGCGGGCGGCAAACCGCTTCGTATGCACAATGATGCGCAGGCTTTGTGTACCTTGCCTTCCGATGGACGCATGGCTCCAAACCAGCATTTGGTGTCGAGAATTTCGCCTGAGAGCGTGATGTCTCCAAGCGGCTCGGCCTCGGGAAAAGCCAGGTTATCGGGTACCGGCGCGTCTATGGGTTCAATCCAATCTGGGCCGTCGATAACAGCGATCATGGCATGGCGACCTCGCTGGATGAGGCTGCCGCGTACGATTACCTGTTTCCCCGCATAAGAAGCAATTCGCGCAGCTACGCCGCATTTACCGAGGCAGCCGAGGAGCGCTGTCGTCGGTGCGTTAGCCAGATCGCTCGTTCGCAGCATGGCATAGGGGTCGGCAGCGGCGATGCCCGTAAACTCGCGAATGTCGCCCTGGTTCCAGGTGCCGGGGCCCGGCGACATCTGATATGCGGCAAGGATGCCGCCACCGGCCAGTCCTGAAATTCCAAGACCGAGGCCGCCAATCATGAATGCACGCCGGTCGGCTTTTGGTGTGTCGGGGCTCCAGCCAATAAAGAAATCGTTCTTGTCCATCAGGCACCATTGGTCCGTGACGGGGCTTGCGCCGTGCCCGGAGGATTCGGATTGGGGTTTACGAAGATGATGCCGTCGATGATTCGGGTTGCGTAGGTCGCGATTTTTTCAGTGAAAGGCGCAGGGGAAGTGCCATCTTCCATGCGATACTGAAATCCGTGCCACGGGCAAGTAATGCATCCATCGATGATTTTGCCCTCTCCCAGAGGTCCGCCCTGGTGTCGGCAGACATTAGAGACCGCAGAGATCTCGTCGCCATGGCGGAACACGGCAATTGCCTCGCCGGTGTCAGGTTGCACGATCTTCGCACGATTGTTTTCGATGTCATCAAATGCCGCAACGTTGAGCCATCCGTCCGGTCCGGCGGCCCCGCGATAGCGCACGCCGATTATCCCCGTGGTGATATGTAACCCTGCCACAAGGGCCGCTCCCGCTGACAGGATCACCACATAGGCTGGGTCTTTTTCGAATTGAATGGCACCGAGGGCGACGTGGGCCACGAGCAGCCCATAGGCGAGATAAACGCCCATGTGGATCGTTTTCCAAACGGCGGGGCCCAGATTGGCATTCCAGAAATCATGGCTGGTGGCCGCCATCAGGAACATGATCATCAGAGCGACAAAGCCGAGCGATTCAAAAGGAAAGCCTGCCAGCGAGCCGTATCTGGGATTTGAGACAAAGAGCGACACGAGTGGATTGACGTTGCTGAACCCGTGATACCAGAGCAGCACCA
>JBCCIW010000134.1:0-8546 GCA_039028055.1 Pseudomonadota bacterium
CCGGTGCGCTAACCGGGCTGCGCCACGCTCCGACGCTCCGCTATATGGCGGAATCGATTCTGGTTGGCAACGGCGCGATGCTGCTTTCCCTTCCGGCATGATTGCCCTTTACGTAAGCGTCCGGTAGCCAAGGAAAATGTCCGAGACTGAAACTTCTGAAGAAACGGGTTACGAGCCCCTGTCCTCTATCGAGGCGATCACCGAGGGGCTTGCCTCTGTCGGGTATATTTCGACGCCGCAGATATCGACCGCAATCTACCTTGCCCATAATCTGCGAAAGCCTGTTCTGATCGAAGGACCAGCCGGAGTAGGCAAAACTGATCTGGCAGCATCGACCGCAAAATTCCTCAATACACCACTTGTTCGCATGCAGTGCTATGAGGGCCTGGACGAAGGCAAGGCGCTTTATGAATGGAAGTATGGCAAGCAGCTGTTGTACACTCAGTTGCTGAAAGAAAAGCTCGGCGAAGTCATGGAAGGTGCAGCCAGCCTGGATGCATCCTATGAAAAGCTCGGCAGCTTTGAAGATCTGTTCTTCTCCGAAGATTTCATAGAACCGCGACCGCTCCTTACCGCCATGCGCCAAGACCGCGGCTCCGTTCTGCTGATTGACGAAGTGGATAAGTCCGACGAAGCGTTCGAGGCGTTCCTTCTGGAAGTTCTGTCGGACTATCAGGTCACCGTGCCAGAGATCGGGACAATTAGCGCGAAAGTCCCGCCGCTCGTCATTTTGACATCTAATAACGTCCGTGAACTCGGTGATGCCCTAAAGCGTCGATGCCTGCATCTTTACATCGACTTTCCTGAAGCAGAGCGTGAGCGCCTTATCGTCGGTGCCCGAGTGCCCGATATCGATCAGGACCTCCTTCGGCAACTCGTCGATTTTGTACAAGGACTGCGATCCGAAGATATCCGCAAACAGCCCTCCATCGCGGAAACTGTGGATTGGGCCCGAACACTTTTGCTCATGCATGCAGATGCGCTCGACGAAACCCTGGTGCGCGATACGTTGAATGTTCTGCTGAAGCATGAAAGTGACCTGGAGAGTGTTTCAACTAGCGTCGGAAAACTGGTGAGAGACGCCGTGGATGGACCACGGCTCGTAGGATAACGCGTTGAGCGCGAGGACGCTCTCGGACTTTATTCGGGCGCTTCGTGCATCCGATGTTCGCGTGTCGACTGGCGAGGCGATCGATGCTGCCGAAGCAATGAGACTTGTGGGTTATGCGGATCGTGGTCGGCTGAAAGATACTTTGAGATTGGCGCTCGCGAAGTCGCCTGACGAGAAGCTGACCTATGATCACCTTTTCGACCTCTTTTTCAAACGAAGCGGGGCATCTCAAAAAACACCGGAAGAGAAATCCGAAAAGACATCGTCAGCGAATGATGGCGATGAAGAACAGGATATCCGCAGCCTTGTTGAAAGTGGTGACGAGGCTGCGATAGCTATCGCAATTGAGAAGGCGGGCGAGGAGGCGGAGCTCTCCGATATTCGCTTCTCCACCCAGGTTCCTTTTTACATTCAGAAGATAATGAAAGCGATGGGCGGTGACCGTCTACAGGAGAAACTGGTCGGTCATCTGCAAGCACATACGTCAGACGATGAGGCCGAAGCTCGTGCCCTGATGGATGCGCGCCGCGAAATGATGTCGCGGGCACGGGAACATGTGGAACAGCAGTTCGAGGCATTTGGAACGGGCGCAACGGAACAATTTCGCGAAGAAACTCTCTCCAGAAAGGCGCTCGACCAGCTGACCCGGCGAGATCTGGAACGGATGCAGGCTTTGGTCGAAAAGGTCGCGAAGAAACTTGCCACCAAATACTCCCGCCGTCGCCGACAAAAGAATACGGGTCGGTTGGATGTGAGGCGAACACTGCGCGCGAACGCAGGATTCGATGGTGTGCCATTCAACGTATCCTGGAAGCAGAAACATCGGGATCAGCCGAAGATCATCGCCCTGTGTGATGTTTCGGGGTCCGTCTCACAATACGTTCGGTTTCTGTTGATGCTGCTCTTTTCGTTCCGGGAAGCAATTCCCGACATCCGAACGTTCGCCTTTTCCGGCCGCTTGGAAGATGTCGACGAAACCTTCGAGCAGCTGGGCTTCACGGCAGGGATGGATCGGATTGTGAAGACGATTGGAATGTCGTCGACTGATTATGGTCAGGCTCTGTCGGATCTTAGGGTTGGCCACTGGGGCGCTATCGACCGTCGCTCCACAATCATCATGCTCGGAGATGGACGGTCGAATTATGGAGATCTTCGCCTAGATCTATTCAAAGAGGCAGCTGCCCGGGCGAAGCGGGTTGTCTGGCTGTGTCCTGAGCCACAGTCACTATGGGGGACGGGCGATAGCGGCATTCCTCGATACAAACCGCACTGCTCTGTTTTAGCAGAAGTCTCTAGCCTTAAAGATCTTGAGCGAACGATGGACGATGTCTTGTCAGCCTACGCCTGACCCATAGTGGGGGTTCGCTTCCCCCTCGGGTTCCACCATGTACGATAATTAACGTGTTCGTGTGCTTCCTCATTTTGCCGGGAGAGTTGTCAGAAAATGGGGTTGTCGGTATAGCTCGACAGAAGGGTGCTAGCATAGCGAGCTTGAGGCGGCCGAGCGCAAACCATAGCGATCGTCTGTCCGAGGGGCATGGACATGCTGGACGACGAGGCTACTTCCGCCGAAATCGAGGCGGTCACTGAGAGGAAAGAGGTCGCCGATAAAGGCGATCTCATTGCTCTGTCCTACCGAAGTATTCCTAAGGTTCCGTTCACATCTAACGATTTGAAGTCCCTGCTTGAACAGGCCCGGAAAAATAATGCTCGCGAGCAGATTACCGGCGTTATCGTGATGGGTCGAAGGCACATTTATCAGTGGTTGGAAGGCCCCAAAGACTCTGTGGATAAACTGATGGGTCAGATCATTACTGATCCGCGTCACGTCGATGTAAAAGTACTTGAGCGGCGGCCGATTTCAGCGAGACTGTTTGATCCGTGGACAATGCTTCTGGCAACGGACAGCTCGAAAAACGAGTTGCCGGAAAACACGCTTTCTCTGCCTGAGGACTTATTTACCGAGTCGTCCGAAAACATATCTTCACAGGACTCCATAACCACGCTTGCAGATCTTGCGCGATCTCCGGCCGGTTTCCATTCAGGCAAAAACGTTGAGGTCGTGTACGAGCGAACACATCGATCTGCGATCGGCGCGCAGTCTTTTGATGATCAACTTCGTAAGCGCCTCGATAATTTGGAAGCGACTCGCAACCGGGAAAAATGGGACCTCGCTGCATCAGCGCTGACGACCCTTCTTCTCGAGGATGACTTTTCGAAAGTGGAACACTTTCTAAGAGCGATGAGCAAGCGAGAGGCCGATCCGTTGACGCTGCAGGTCGCGCTGTTGGAACAAAGCGAGAGACGGCTGGGCGATTTATGGCTCGAGGATCTATGCTCAAGTATCGATATCAATATTGCACTTTCCGAAATGATCAGGGCAGTTCGGTCCGTGAATTTTGGAACACAACGCGTTTGGCGCGTGCCCGTTCAGCAACCTGATGTCCTGATCGTTTCCCAACCGGGCGAAAGCCATATGCTTCCCGCAATGCTGGACGCCGAAGTTCTTTGGCAGCACGGCTGGGAGCCAACCTTAGAGTTTCCAAAGCGGGATGAAGACCTGCAACAATTGTTGGCAGATCACTGGTTCGAGGCGCTCGATATATCCATGAGCGGTGTTTTCCGTCGCCCAGAGAGACTCCGCCGACTTGCCGATACAGTAGAGCTTGCACGAGACTCCTCGATAAATCCCAAAATCGCAATCACAGTCGGCGGGCGCGCCATGTACGAAGACGGCAGCTTGCTGATCGAGCTCGGTGCCGATGGATTAGTTACAACGGCCAGCGATGTTGAAACGGTTATTCAGGATGCAATTCACCGCCGTACAGTAACGGATTAAGTGCGACCTTCTAAATTGCCTGTCGAATTTTCTCGGCGATGGGCTCGAGCTCTGCCGCGTCTGCCATGCCACCTGAGCCATGCCTTCCAAGCGGAACGCCGTCCTTTCGGGGAATTATGTGGAAGTGGAGGTGAAAGACTGTTTGTCCAGCCACACTCCCGTTGAATTGCGTGACCACTATCCCATCCGGAGACAGAGCTTTCTCTACAGCTGTCGTAATCCTTTGCACGCGATCCATATAGGCACCCAGTTGATCGCTCGGCATATCCAGAAAGTTCCGCGCCTCAACGGCTTTTGGAATGACCAGCGTATGCCCCTCAGCCTGCGGAAAAACATCCATGAAGGCGAGGGCGACCTCATCTTCGAAGACTTTAATCGCCGGCATCTCTCCACGCAGGATCTTCGCGAAGATATTGTCAGGATCATAAGGCGCGTGGAGAGTCATGCGAAAACCTCGATTATGATTCAATCACTTTTCTTAAACGGTGTCCGCTCGTTCAGATAGTCCTGGTCCATGGCAACAGCCTGGCGCTCGCGATCGAGATAGTCAGCGATCGCGTCCCGAAATCCAGGATTGGATATCCAGTGTGCGGAATGTGTCATCACGGGCGCATAACCGCGCGCGAGCTTATGTCCGCCTTGGGCACCAGCCTCCACATATTTGAGGCCGTGGGCGATCGCAAAGTCGATCGCCTGATAGTAGCAAACCTCGAAGTGCAACATCGGTCGCGGATCAATGCAGCCCCAATAGCGTCCATATAGCGTGTCGGATCCGATCAAATTAAGCGCACCTGCTATGGGTACCTCGTTGTCAAAGGCCATAACAAGCAGGATTTTTTCGGACATCCGTTCTCCAAGGAGAGAGAACGTATCCCGGTTTAGGTAGGGCGCGCCCCACTTGCGCGAGCCCGTGTCTATATAAAACCTGAAGAAGGCGTCCCAATGATCTTCAGTGATTGCATCACCAGTAAGATGAGCGAAGGAGAGGCCCTCCGCAGCCTTGCGCCGCTCTTTGCGCAGGTTCTTTCGTTTCGCTGACGACAACGCACCCAGAAAGGCGTCAAAATCCTCATAATCCTCATTGGCCCAGTGAAACTGCTGGTCTGTTCGATGAAGAAGGCCGTTTTCGCCGAGTGTGTCGGCCTCTTTCTGCTCGACAAAATTCAGGTGCACAGAAGAGCAGTCATTGTCCGTCGCGATTTGCAAGGCTCCAGACAGGAGAGCGAGCTTGAGTCGATCGGCATCCGGTCCTTGCGGAACCAGCCGGCGCCGACCCGTAACCGGCGTAAATGGGACCGCCGACAGGAGCTTGGGGTAATAATTGCCCCCGCTTCGCTCAAACGCATCTGCCCAGGAATGATCAAACACGAATTCGCCGCGCGAATGGGATTTTGCATAAAGCGGCATTGCGCCCCGGACACGCCCTCCTGGTCCTCCAATAGTCAAATGGCAGGATGTCCAACCAGTGCTCGGGGATACGGCTCCGGTCGTTTCTAAAGCATCCAGAAAGTCCCAGCTTAAGAAGGGATCATATCGTTCCCCAGGAGGGTTGGCGACGGCGTCCCAGCTGGCTTTGCCGATACTTGCCAGGCTCCTGTTGATCGTCAGCTGGATAGCAGTGTCATCCATTGTGCAGGATATATTCCATCAGCTCATCTGGGCGAGGGCCGCGACCGGATCAAAGCCCTCTACAATCTGAGCGTCAACGTAAGGCGCAGCCGCGGCGAACTCCTCCGGTGAACTGACCGTCCAAACCACCAATCCGAGTCCGTGCGTCTTGGCAAACATTTGCGCTTCTGCTGCGTCCGTATGCCAAACGGAAAGGTAATCGACTTGCAATTCAACGGCTACACTGAGACTTTTATCGAACGCTGATCTTCCAGCTTGTTCGATCTTGTTAATGAGTAATCCTCGAGGGAGTGTTTTGGGTAGAGCGGCCACCGCATCCCAGGAGAAACTCATCGCTGCTGCCCGACCGGTATAAGCGGCGAGGCGAGAGCCAACCGCTTCTGCAACGGGAACAGGCGGCACGTCGTGCGCTTTGATTTCTGTTAATAGTGGAAGGTGATGTGGCCAGATATCGAGGAGTTGATCGAGTGTCGGGATCGTTTCATTCGTATCGAGGAGCTTGGTTCCCGTCAGTGTTTGAACCGTGCAGTCGGCGACTTGATCATCTTGCGTTGTCATTCGGCTGAGGGTCGCATCATGAAAGCAAACAGGAACTCCGTCTGCGGAGAGGCGCACATCGAATTCCATGCCCAGCCCGGCATTGGCTGCCATATGAAACGCAGCAAGGGAGTTTTCCGGCGCGCCTGTGGGGGACCAAAAGCCCCGGTGAGCATAGATATAGTCGCCTAGGCTGAAAGGTGCTGCCACGAGTTAATCTACCTCAAACACGCCGTCTATTTCCACAGCGACACCAAGAGGTAGCACTGGGCAGGCAACAGCAGACCGCGCATGCCTGCCGACGTCGCCAAAGATCTCGACCATGAGATCAGAGCAACCATTTATTACCTGCGGAATATCAGTGAAATTCGGATGTGCATTCACAAAACCCCCAAGCTTCACGACGCGTTTGACCCGTGACAGGTCATCCAGCGCAGCCGCACATTGAGCGAGCAGATTGATACCGCAAAGTCTGGCGGCTGCCTGCCCGGCTTCCAGGTCCATGTTTTCCCCGAGACGGCCGATAACCAACCCGTCTGGCCCGTTTGACACCTGACCAGAGACAAAGAGCTGATTTCCGCATTGAACGAATGGAACATAGTTCGCCACGGCTTTCATCGGAGGTGGTAGCTTTATTCCGAGGGCGGCGAGGCGGGTTTCCGGTAAGCTCATCTTCGCTCCGTTGAGTTAGATAACGAAAGATAGGGTGGTCAAAAGTCACAGCACAGCGCAAGCAAAATCTTGAAGGCAAAAGCAATTCACTAATGCGTTTAGTCCAATCGGGCTCCTCGCCCAGTTTTGACGGCATCAGTTCCGAATCTTGCCCGAGCTTGATCTGCAGCTCTTTCCGCCGCTGCGCGCTTGGCGATCTTGGGGTCAACGAGGTCGACAGCATCTGCTTTGGCTGGTTCTAGACCTGAAATCCCGATCCCAATAAGCCGGAAGCGTTGTCCGTCAACTTCCCTCGCCAAGAGCGACTTACTAGCCCTGAAGATCGTTTGCGCGAGCTGAGTAGGCGTAGGCAAAGACGTTCGCCGCGTGACCGTCGTAAAATCCGCCGTCTTCATTTTTAGCGTGACGACAGCACCCTCGACGTCTACCGCTTTTGCCCGATCGGCGGTTTTCACGCACAGTTTCCAAAGCTGATCTTCCAGTGCGGCGAGATCGGCAATGTCTTTTTCAAAGGTCGTTTCGGACGAAACTGATTTTCTTTCACTCTCGGACCTCACGGGACGGTTATCGTGCCCGTGAGCGCGCTCGTGCAGCCAAAGCCCGGTTTCCCCATATCGTCCAACCAGATCTTTCATTGCCGCGGCCTGAAGATCGGCGACCGTTCTAAAACCGTCTCGAACCAATCGCTTGGCCAGTTTTGGGCCGACACCATGTAGAAATTCCGGGCCATTAGGGGCGAGTATTGACGGCGCTTCTTGTCCGGAAATGACCGCGAAGCCCCGAGGTTTGTCGAGCTCGCTGGCAGTCTTGGCCAGAAACTTATTTTCAGAAAGACCGATCGAGATGGTTATCCCCACATCTCTTTCAATATCCAGTGCAAGCCTTGCGAGTGTCTGTGCTGGATATGCCCCATTGAGGCGATCAGTGCCCGATAAGTCGAGATAAGCTTCATCTATGGAAACCACTTGTACCAAAGGGGTAAGAGCACGCATTTTTTGGCGAATGATCGCAGCGGCCGCGCTATACTTCTTGTAGTTGGGCCGAACGACCACGGCATCGGGGCACGCCTTTAGCGCCTTGAACATTGGCATCGCGGACCGGATTCCGTAAAGCCGGGCAATGTAGCAGCACGTAGAGACCACGCCGCGGCGTCCTCCACCAACAAGCACCGGCTTGTCCTTGAGATCGGGATTGTCCCGCTTCTCTATGGCCGCATAGAACGCATCGCAGTCGATATGGGCGATGGACATTGCGTCAAGGGCATTGTGCTGAAGCATGCGCTGGCCATTGCAATGAATACAATGAGTCACCCCATCGGGGGCAGAATTTGCGCAATCTCTGCAAATCGTAGGCATGCAATAGAGTTTGCCACTAACCCATTGCGGTCTCAATCTTCGTCTCAACCCGTAAACAACCGTTAACGAAGTCGAGGTTAGTCTTAACCAGTAAATAGAATCAGACCGGTAATTTGATTTAACGTGCCATGACAACCGATACTCACAAGTCTGTCCTTGTTGTAGAAGACAATGAGCTGAACATGCGGCTCTTCTGCGATCTGTTGGGCGCGTATGGCTACCAGACGCATCAATGTCGCGATGGTGCCAAAGCTGTCGATCTGGCCCGCGATGAGCGGCCCGACCTCATTATTATGGATATCCAGCTTCCTGAAGTATCTGGCCTCGACATCACCCGTTGGATCAAGGACGACTCCGACCTGTCCCACATCCCCGTATTGGCCGTTACAGCCTTTGCGATGCG
>JBCCIW010000135.1:0-8512 GCA_039028055.1 Pseudomonadota bacterium
AGCCATATTCGCCGCCGAGGTGACCTCATTTACAGCTGTATTCAGAACGTAGGGCAGCCCCTGCCCGCCCGACTCCGGATGCGCCCCGAGCAGAGGCCATCCATTATCGACCATTTGCTGATAGGCGTCCTTGAACCCGTCGGGTGTTTTGACAGAACCGTCGCTATTCCTGACACAGCCCTGCTGATCGCCAACGGAATTCAGCGGAAACAGGACGTCCCGCGCAAATTTTCCACTCTCCTCGAGGATCTGGTCAACAACATCCGGGGTCGCGTCCGCGAACCCTTCCAGGTTGGAATAGGACTGCATCTGAAGAAATTCGTGCAACAGAAACTGAATGTCGCGAATGGGTGCATCATAGCGGGGCATGTGGATGTATTTCCTGTGTTTTATAGTGCGGCGACAATGGCCGTTTAGTTTTGATCTTCTAGGTGGGCGCGGGCGACGGCATCATAGGCGCGGATACTGTCAGCCGCTTCCTTGTTTGGGGTTACTTGATCAAGCTGCTGCTCGGCCCAAAGAATACCCTTGTTGAGTTCCTCCAGCGCCGTCTCGATATCCGAGCGCTGCTTTTCCAGCTCGTTCACCTGATTTCTGAATTTCTCCAACGTCGCGCGAAGCTGAAGCCGCTGGTCGCCGCCGATCTTGTACAAATCCAGTATTTCGCGGATGTCCGCCAGCGGCAAACCGACACGCTTTCCCCTCATGATCAGGCTCAGGCGCGCCCGGTCACGGTTGGAGTAAACGCGGGTCATGCCGTCCCTTGCAGGGTGGAGAAGGTCCTTGTCTTCGTAGAAACGAAGAGCGCGAGCTGTCACGCCAAATTCTCGGGCAAGCTCGGAAATCGTGTATGTGCGAGCATCAGCGGCTGAAACGGGATGCCTTAAGGCATGGTGGGGTTTGTAATGCATTCGCGGTTTATGGCTAAAGTTTACGCGAACGTCAACGTAAAGCGGGCACTCATTCGAGACCTTTCCGGGCTGTAATATTGTTTAAGCCCAATGCCCAACGTCCGTTTACCTTTAACTTGCCCTTAAGACCGACGCTCCAAACAGGACATAATCGTTAATACACCAGTATAGGGTGTAAACTGTCAGGAGTACGCTGTGACACAAAGAGGTCCATGGAGCGTCAAGGGTATAGATGATCGTGCCCGACTAGCCGCCCGTGATGCAGCTCGAGTAGAGGGGCTAACCCTCGGCGCGTATTTGAACAAGCTGATCCTCGAGGAAGGATCAGAAGCAGAAGATGATGTGCCAGGGTCGGCGAGCAAATCAGCTCAGCCAGCCCCCGGCAGCAATCCCAATCAGACGGGCAAGAGTGCCCACGACATTGCATCAAGCGCGCTCGATCGCCTGACTCGCCGCATTGAATCGACCGAAGCACGGTCCACGCTGGCGATAACCGGTATTGATCAATCGGTCGTCGGCCTGCTGGCACGGCTCGAAAATGCCGAACACACCCAGGAAGCGTTCAGCATCCACATCGACAGTGTCCTCGCTGAAGTAAAAGCCACTTACGACCAACTCGCCGGAAAAGTGGGTGAAATCGAGGCAGATGATACCGCAGCCACCGGTTTGGCTGCTCTCAAATCCCTTGAGGATGCTCTGGGTCAACTCGCGTCCCATGTCTACGAAGAGAACGCGATGGCAGCCGATGAGACCGACGCCATCAAGATGCGTTTGGAATCCGGGTTAAGCGAGGTAACTGAGCGCGTTGACGGATTGGAAGCAGAATTTGGCGATCATGTTCAGAGCGCAAAGGACGAATTGGCCTCAACCGTTTCAGAAGCGGAACTGCGCGTTGAAGGCACAAATCGCCATTTAAGCGAACGATTTACATCGCTGGAAATGGATATCGCCGGCAAACTCTCGCACATCGACAGCGTCGGCGAGATCATGAACGGCGTACACGCCGAAATGACCGAAGCCGTTGCCGGCATCCGCCAGGAGACGGCAGACGATCTCGGATCCATCAACCAAGCCCTTCAGTCCATTCAGGATCGGCTTAACAAGGCAGAAAACACGACCGACCGCGCCCTGAGAAGCCTCGAGCATACCTGCGACAGCCTCGATCGACGGCTCGCCGACGTCGGCAAAGCTGGTCCCGCTGGAGGATCGGGCGTTATGCGCCGTGAATTCGAAGAACGGTTCGAAGGTCTCGCGGATGATCTGCGCGGAATCGTTGCATCCGCCAGAGCCGAGATGGCGGAAGAAATCGAGGCAGCGACCAAACTCGTTGACCAGAGCATGATCGGCAAGCTTGAAACCAGTGTATCTGATCTCGGCACCCGCCTCGATACGACCGAAGAGCTGCACAGCCAGACCATGGATATGGTTAGCGACACAGTTAACCGCGTCGTCGAAAGCGTCGACCAGCGCCTGACCGCAAATGAAGAGCAACAGGGCAAGGCGATTGACCAGATCGGGTCCCAGGTAACACGCATCTCCGACAGCCTCGATAAACGCCTCGAGGTGATTGAGGAAGGACAGTCCGAGCTCGCAAACCAGCGTGACGAAATGCGTCGCCTGAGCGAGACCATCGATGAGCGCATGGCGCAATTCGAAAATGTGGATACGAGCGCCCTCGACGCTGTGAGCGAAAAAGTCGAATCCCTTGCCGACAAGCTGGACGAGCGCGTCATGGCGAGCGAGCAGCGCTCGGCTGAAGCAATTGAACAGGTCGGCGAGCAGGTCGCGTCCGTGGCAGCACGCATTGATCAGCGCCAGGACGAAGCCTTCCGGGCATTCTCGGAAAAACTCGAAGACTCGCAGCAGCGTCAGGCGTCGCGTCTTTCAGATGCACTGTCAAATGTGTCTGATCGGCTAGAGCAAATGCAACAACAGCAGATCACCACGATCTCACCCGTTCAGAAGGCAATTGCGACGCTCGCGCAGCGTATCGAGGCAATTGAGGACTTTGCGACGCCCCCCTTCGTCGAACGCACCGCGTCATCCGAGTTGCCGGAAATGGTTGAGCCTACAGCGTTCGACACGACCATTCCTGATGTTGCCGCGGATTTGCCCATGGAACCGCCCGCACCAGCCACGGCAACCGATCTCGACGCAGATACGTTATTTGAGAGCCTGGACCTGGAAGCCACCTCGCCAGCAACACCAGATGCAGAAATTTTCGGCGATGCTGGCAACGCGTCACCAGAATCTGAGCCCGCAACCGATGGCTTTGAAGCAGGCATTGAAAGCTGGGCAGCAGCTGCCATCGATGAATCCGGGGATATCGATCCCGTTGCGGACAGTGCCTTTGACGTTTCTGTCGATCTCCCTGAACAGCCGGAAGCAACGCCGATGGCGAGCGAGCCTCTTCCGGAAGCCCCCGAGCACGACTACTATGCAGACCTGCCCGAACCTGAAACCTCCTGGGCCGATAGCGGATTGGAAGCACGCGACAGCGATATCTTCGACGAAGAACCCTTCAGCATACAAATGGATGATGCCGAACCCGCATCAATCCTTGAAGCAAACATCGACGCCTTCGAGGCAGCCGCAGCGGCTGAGCCCCAGCCCGAGGAAGAATCACCGGAAGAACCTGCAAGCTATTTGAGTCAGGCACGCGCAGCAGCCAGAGCCGCAGCTAAGGCCGACGAAGAAGCCAAGAAAAAAGGCTGGCGCGGAAAGCGTAAGGAAAAAGCCGCGAAAAAAGACAGCGCTAAAGCGGAAAAAGCAAAGGCGAAGGCAAACAAGGCGGACGCGAAGAAATCAAAGCCGGAAAAATCAGACGATGATTCCGGAAAAACCCGAGGCACCGTACCGAAAATCGCAGCCGTATCCGCCCTCGCAATCGCAAGTGCAGGAACGGCAGGATACCTGTATGTGCGTGGCAAACAGCCGACGCCATCCCTGTCGCTCAATCGCATCACCGATGACGCGGCATCACGGCGCGCAGCTGCCGATACGCCGGCCAGCACGCCCGTACAAACCGCGGCACTGAATACGCCGACAAACGACGCCCCGAGCGAAGCAGGCGTCACCACCCCTGACCGCTTGTCTCTCTTCTCGGCGCGAATTGAAGAGCCCCTGACCGAGTCCCCTGCCCCCACCGAAGCGGCCATCGAGCCCGTACCGGAGCTCGAAGGCGCGGCGCTACAAACGGATCTGCCGGTCATTCCGGAGCTGATCTCAACCGACGAAGCCGCAGCCGATGGCAACCCCATTGCCATCTACCAGCTCGGACTTGCAAAACTTGGCGACGGCCAGACCGCCGACGGTGCAGAACTAATCCAGACCGCCGCAGCAGACGGCCTCGCCGCCGCACAGTATCGCCTCGCCAAGCTCCATGAGCAGGGCCTCGGCGTCGCCCGCGACCTCAGCGAAGCCCGCGCCTGGACCGAACGCGCAGCCAGGGGCGGCAACGTCAAGGCCATGCACGACCTCGCCGTCTTCATGACCGAAGGCGAAGGCGGCCAGCAGAGCTACACCGGCGCCGCCGAATGGTACCGCAAGGCCGCCGAATACGGCGTCCTCGACAGCCAGTTCAACCTCGCCGTCTTTTACCAGGACGGCCTCGGCGTCTCCCCGAGCCTCACCGAATCCCTCTTCTGGTTCGAGGTCGCCGCGCTCCAGGGTGACGCAGACGCCAGACAGAGCGCCGCCGCCCTCCGCGACCGCGTCTCCACAGTTGCCGCAGAACAGGTCCTCGCCCGCGCCGAAGGCTGGCAACCGGCCATCACCGACGACGGCGCCAACGGCCACTTCCCTGACGTGCCTTGGACCACGCGCCCCACCCGGCAGCACGTCATCGCCATCCAGACCCGCCTCGTCGCCCTCGGCTACGACACCGGCACCCCGGACGGCTCCATGGGCCCACGCACGACCGATGCGATCAAGGCGTTCCAGGCCGATGCCGGACAACGCCCCACCGGCCGCATCAACGCTGAGCTCATAGACACGCTGAACAGCATCACCGGTTTCGACCGCGGCTAACGGCGAACCAACCCCGTCAGAGAGACCAGAGCCCGTCCGGCCGATGGGCGTCCGGCTCAAGCCGCTTGCCATCCAGCGGAAACACCCGCGCCTCGCCGAGCACATAGGCCTGCGGAACATCGGAAAACACCTCCACAAACGCCCGGTCACAGACATTCAGCCCGCCCGTATACGCCCCGAGCGACGGCATGATCAGATGCCGCCCATTCGTCGCGAAACAGCGCCGCCGCACGGCCCGCCCCCGCGCCCGCACCTTCGCCGCCGGATGCAGGTGCCCGGCCACCTCGCCCGTCTCGCCCTCGGGCTCATGGCGAAACACCAGCCCCGCAATCCGCAGCTCCCGTGCGCCCCTCCCGCCGAGCGACGCCGGCGGCTCCGGATCATGATTCCCCTCCACCCAGACCCACTCCGCCGCCCCGGTCAGCGCCTGAATCCGCGCCCGGTCGGCATCGCAGAGCCGTGTTTCGGCATCGCCATCGTGAAAACTGTCGCCGAGCGACACGATCCGCCGGGGCGAAAGCTCCGCCGCCATCGCCTCCACCAGCCCGAGCGTCGCCGACGTATCATAGGGCGGCAACAGCTGCCCTTTCGCCGCATAGGCCGACCCCTTCTCCAGATGCAGGTCAGAGACGACCAGCGTCGCCTCCGCCGCCCACCAGAGCCCGCCGCTCGGCAAGAGCCTCACCTCATGCCCGTTCAGCGTCAGGCACGCCGGTTGGGGGTCTTGTCCCTTTGATATCGCAGAAGAGCTCACCATCCCCCCAACCTGCGCCGCGCCGCCCCGCCCCGTCAACGGGGAAAGGTGGACTTTGCAGAGGCTCAAAAACCGATCTTACAAAGCGGCGGGGCTCAACTAAGTTCGATCAGTCAGATCACGAGTGGTGAAAATTTCTCATTGAATGCAAAAACGCGATACAATTTTCGTGGCTCAAGATTCCTCTTGGCCACGTCTTTAAGGACGGTGAAATCGTGTTGTTCGAAGTATTTTTCTATTTCGGCTGCTTTATCCTCAACGAAGGTCGCAACAGCAACAGCGAAGGGCTGTTTTGCTAGCACGTCCTCCCAGTTAGTTCCGTTAAATAATACTCTATAGGCGCTCTCGTGTTCTTTAGCAGCTGAACCCCATTTCTTGCCGTCGAGCACAAGCAGAATAGGTTCTTTAGCTCGGTATACACACTGCTGAAGCAACATGCTTTCATGCTTATTAACCCATGGTCCTTGATATTCGCCGCCCAGCGCAAGTCCTGCTGCTGACATGATCGAAAGGTTCATACCCCCGTACTTAGTGAGCCATGTTTTATGCGCTTCCGTGACAATATCCATTCTGTCGATTGTCCTTTGATCACGCTGCCATTGCGATTTCTCGTAACTGTGGATCGTCCGAGACACGATATTCACAAGACTTCCAAAGGACTGCCCGAAATCATCGTCAACTGGCGGCGGGGGGTAGAATTGTAATTTTTGAAACGGGCGCGTGGATCCTTGAATATTGAGCGCTAACTCCAAGAAATTTAATATGCTATTGGTACCGATCGTTAGCTTGTTGTGGACATCGTTATGGTAAAATGATCTAGCGTTTCCACAATATTCGTTAAATTCCTTGCAGAAACGGAATGTAGTGGAACCACCCTCGACAAAGAGCCTGCGAATGCCACTCTCTACTTCAAATGCCGCACCAATAACTGACAGAATATAGCGGCTTATGCTTCTTTTCTCGTCAGTATCGAGCTCAAGCTGCGGCAGCAAACCTTCGAGGTCAAATATTGGATCGGCAACTGATCTCAGCGCTGAACTCTTCAGATAATTAGCAGACACATCTTTCTTTGAAACGTAATCATCTAGCACCTCCGATCGAATCCATCCACCAACACCATTATTTATAAGGTCAAAGGTTGTTGCTTCGATCGTGTCCTGAACACAAACGATAAATTCCGATGTTTTATCAAAATCGAAAAAATTGACGTACAGTCCTGAATCCATCAGCTCTTCGCGAAACTTCAGTATTTCATCATCAAATCCGCCCTTGCTCACCTCTTTATCGCTTGGCGCAAAGAGAATTATAGGCTTGTTATACTCACGTGCGGTTGAATACTCCCAGCGAATATACATGGGATCACCTGCACTGGTAGCCGATCCACTTTTTCTGCCGACGATCAAAATGAAAACATCAGATTCAGAAATTATATTTCGAATATAATCCTGACTTTGATGAAAACCCGGAATGAATCGCTCCATCGCAACCGCATGATTCCCGGACCTGTATATCGCATTTATGGTTTGATTTCGCTGATCTTCCAAATCTCCACGGGTCGAGCTAACAAAGAAATCGTACACCCTCTGGTTCTTGAATAGCGGCATGCTTCACTCCTTCCGTAGAAGAACAATACGCATCCATCAACTGTAAGTCGATAGATGCTCATCGATCTTGATCAAGCGAATTTGTTTCTCTGAGGAGGTTTGCAATTGGCGACTGTCTATCTTGTGAATTAGCTCGATTTCAGCCGCGAAAATTGCACGGCGAACGATCAATTGTAGAGTGCATGAATTGTTCGAGCTAAAATTATCTATCGCAACGCGACACTGTCCGCTCCTGAATAAGACGGAAATGAGTCGAATCTATCCCCGGCAAAACACCAACCGCGCCGATTCCTGGTGTGTTTATTGGTGTCTTTTACGCCTGCACTGCGCTGCGGCGGAGGCTGATGAGTGCCTGATCGAGCACGCCCTGGCTTGAGGCGCAGACGATCTGGCCGCCGGGTTTGGCGGGTGCGCCGGTCCAGTCGCAGGCGAGGCCGCCCGCGCCGCGCACCACGGGGATAAGCGCCGCCATATCCCACGGGGCAAGGCCCGTCTCCGCCACGAGGTCAATCGTTCCCGCCGCGAGGCGCGCATAGGCGTAGGCGTCGAGGCCGTAGCGAATGATCCGCGCCGTGTGGCGCAGATGCGTCCAGGCCCCCTGCTCGGCCGGTGTCATGATGAACGGGTCGGTCGTGGCGATGGTGGCTTTGCGCAGATCGTCCTCTCCAGAGACGTGGATCGGCTTGCGCCCGGCTGCAGTTTCCATCGCCGCGCCGCCCGGCCAGCCAAGATAGCGCTCTCCCAGCGCCGACGGGTCGATAATGCCGATAATCGGGTCCCCCGCCGGATCGCAGAGCGCAATCAGCGTCGTCCAGACCGGAAGGCCCGCCACGAAGGCCCGCGTGCCGTCCACGGGGTCCAGCACCCATGTATAGCCATTCTGCGATGGGCGCTCGTCATATTCCTCGCCGATGATGCCGTCTTCGGGGCGCTCCGCTTCGATCAGGGCGCGCATGGCCCGCTCAGCGCCGCGGTCGGCTTCGGTGACGGGGTCGAAGCCCTCTTTCGCCGTGTGGGATTTTTCCTCGATCTCTGACAGCGCCCGAAAATGCGGGGCGATGGCCGCAGCGGCAGAATCAGCAAGCCGCCCTGCAAAGGCAAGGGCGGCTTCAATCTCGGTGTCCGAAAGCGCAGCGGTCATCAGACCGCCTTACCGGCTCGGATTTTAGGACGCAACGTCGCTCGCGTCGCTTTCCAGGGCTTTTGCGAGCTCC
>JBCCIW010000136.1:0-8448 GCA_039028055.1 Pseudomonadota bacterium
CCCATCCAGTACTCAATGACATCCGGTTTGAAGCGCGCAATCGCCTCCCGGATCTTCCGGCGTGTGGGGAACGGCGCAGCGCGGTTAAAACTGCACGTCGCATAGCCGATGCCTGCATTGGCGAAGCTTTCAAGGCGAAACTTGTTCTGCGGGCGCGTGACGACATATTGCGAGAGCCCCGACTCGGCGAGCGCGAGGACAGATTCAAGCATTATGTTCTCGGCACCGCCTTCCGGCGCGCCCGCCATGACATGCATTACCCGCATGAAATGATTCTCCCATTGTCGCGTTCGAGGGTAACGGGCCTGAACCTGCAAAGCAAAGAAGACTTGGCTTTGGCACCGGTCTGGCATAGGGAGCAGCGTTCAAGTTCGCAATGGATACGACGCATGGCTGACTATCGACTATTTGGCGCAGAGACATCCCCCTACTCCCTGAAGGTGCGCTCTTTCCTTCGCTACAAGGGGGCTGACTTTGACTGGGTGCAGCGCTCATCCGCCACCGAGGATGAGTTCAACCGCCACGCCGTGCTGCCCGCTGTCCCGCTATTGATCGGCCCTGATGGCAAGGCGAGCCAGGATTCCACTAATATGCTCGCCACGCTGGAAAAGAAGGTCTCCGAACCTTCTGCCATGCCAGACGACCCGGCGTGTCAGGCATTATCTTATATTCTCGAGGATTATGCCGACGAGTGGCTGAACAAGGCGATGTTCCTCGGCAGATGGAGCCAGAGCCCGGACAAGGACGCCGCCGCCGGACGTGTGCTGGAGCAGCTACTCTCCGGAAAGCAGCCAGCCAAAAAGAAAGAAGCCAAAGCGTCCGTCATTGCGCGCATGGAAGAGCGCCTCCCGATTGTTGGTGCAACGCCCGAAAATGCCGAATTGATTTCTGCTTCCTTCCGCCGGTTTTGTGAGCTTCTGAACACGCATCTGGAACAGAACCTCTATGTTTTTGGCGGTCGCCCCTCACCTGCGGACTTCGCTCTCGCCGGGCAGCTGCAACAGGTATTGCTGGACCCTAGCAACGGCAGTTGGCTGCGGGACCGTGCGCCGTTCATCACGGCCTGGTGCGAATTCATGGAAGCCCCGACGGCTGGCAGCCCATTTACCAGCCTCTTAGATCTGTCGCCGACGCTGCTACCGATCTTCCGCGACGAGATTGCCGTGACCTTTCTGCCCTGGGCGGAGACGAACTCGGAAGCGGTCAGCAAACGCCGGAAGACCGTCGAATTGGAGCTCGGCGGAGCCACCTATTATCAATCGACACAACGCTATGCGTCGAAGTCGTGGCGCGCCGTGAAAAAGGCGGTCGAGAAACTCGGTAAGTCAGACGGGTTGAAGGCGTTTCTGGAAGAGGCCGAAATAAACGGTCTGATTTAGGCAGAAGATCCTTCAGTTCAGACAGTATACGCCACCGGGAACAATGCCTAACCCGTTGGGGCTTTAGCAGTGATCAAGCTGCAGTTTCGATTTCGCAGCTTACGTTTTCATCGTTCGAACGCTCTGACGACAGTCGCTCGATGAGTTGCGATTCCGTAAGCGGGCGTTCAAAGAAGTATCCTTGGAATTCATCGCATCCCAGCGTTTGTAGGAAGTTTGCCTGAGCCTCTGTTTCTATGCCCTCAGCATTCGCCGTCACAGACAATTCGTGGGCCATTGAGATCGTCGCGCGCGCGATGGCCCGGCTCTTCGGATTCGAGGTAATTTCCCGAACGAAGGACTGATCAAGTTTCAATTTGTCAAACGAGAATTTCTGAAGGTATGACAGCGAAGAGAAACCCGTACCAAAGTCGTCCAGAACGATGCGGAATCCGAGTTCGCGCAACTCGTCCAGCCTTTGCATCATGAGTTCATTGTTTTCCATGAATACAGACTCGGTGACCTCAATCTCGATGTTCGCCGGATCGGTGCCTGTCTGTTCAAGGCATTCATTCAGGACCGGAAGCAGCGAGTCCGAATGGAGCTGCAGGGGAGACAGGTTGATACTGATCTTCAGATTCTCCGGTAGCCTGCTGGCAGTTTGAAAAGCCTTCCGGATTACGCACTCGCCAAGCGCGATTATCAGTCCATTCTCTTCTGCAACGCGGATGAACTCGCCGGGTGAAACCGCTCCATGACACGCATCATTCCATCTGGACAAGGCTTCGACGCCAATAATCTTCCCACTGCTCGAAGAGACAATCGGCTGATACGCCAGCTCCATCCGTCCATTGGAGATGGCATCGGACAGGTCTTCCGTAAGCTTCTGCTTCTGACGCAACTCATCCTGGAATTCCTTCGAGAACTCTCGCCATGTGCTCCGACCTTCAGCCTTGGCCGCGTAGAGCGCGAGATCTGCGTCCTGCATCAGCTGTTCTGCACAATGCTCGCTATTTTCAATGCGGCGGAATCCCACGCCGGCTGAACACAGCACCTTCGAGTCTTGAAGCTGGTGTGGCTCTGCCAAAGCGGCGGTTAACTCCTTGACGAATCGGAGAAGTGATCCCCGTCCCCGGCGAACGGCGAGAATTGCGAACTCATCACCGCCATACCTGCAAATTATGTCCGTTGACTGACTGAGGCTTTTCAATCGCCCAGCGACCGAAACCAGAACTTCGTCACCACCGCCGTGCCCGAACGTATCATTAACCCATTTGAAACGGTCCAGATCGATCCAGATAAGCGCGATTTCCGCTGAGCTCTTTATGGCTTTGCCATCCAGAAGCGTGTTCAAGCACTTGAAGAAGCTGCCGCGCTTGAGCAACCCGGTCAAATCATCATATTCAGCGAGGAACGTGGCTTTCTCTTCCCAATGCTTCAGCGACGAGATGTCGGTTGCGCTGCCCCTAAACCCAACGATCTGGTCATTTTCGTATATAGGTTTTGCCGATATCTTCCACCAGCGCCCACCGACCGTCTTATCGTGCGCTTCCTTAAGCTCAATGCCGATAGACTCCGATTGGCGCGTAAATCTTGCTTCCAGCAGCTCGCGCTCGTGAGACGGCTCGAAAATGTCGAATAGCTTCGTGCCGACAAATCTGTTCATCCAGTCATGATCCCTGGCATTGGGACCAATCTCAACGAGCGTTCCGTTCTTGTCGGATGTCCAGAGCAGTGTGTCGGCCGACGCCCCCACTTCTTTCAACATCGTATTCAGTTCCTCGGTCCGCAGTGCGGCGCTTTCCGCCTGCTCAAGCCGGTTCTCGAACCGCACATAATACCAACGCGAGCAGACCAGCAGCGCGCTGAAGTACGCCATCATGATGAGTGTCATTGCAGCCGCTTTAATGTCCGGGCTGAAAAACGTGTTGAGCGCGAAACCTGCAATCACCGCGACAAGTATGGCGCAACCGACTCTTGGCATGAATCGTAGCAGCACGGTCGCCGACATAATCAGACCCGCCAGCACCGAGGCAATCGAGTAGTGCGCCTCAAGGCCAGCATCTGCTACGATGAACGCCGGAACGGCTCCCCACATGAAACCGATCGATACGAAGAAAAATCTATGAATAGGCAGTTCGCCATTGGGAACAAATTGCGGATCGAACAGAACCGATTTTTCTCTCAGGCTTAAAAGAAAGAGAGATGAGCAGATCAGGCAATGGGACACCATCCAGTGGAAGAGCGCCGCGGACATATATTCGCCCTGCGAGATCAGGAGAATAGCCGCGCATACCAGGCTCGCCATGAACAGTATCGGCGAAATGAGCGACACTAGTGCGATCTCCCGCGTCAAGCGGAAGACGTCAGCGCGCTTCTGATTTGGAGCCTTCACCCCAATTCCGATTTGATCATTCGACTGCATATCCGCCTGCTCGTCGCCCCATCTCTTCTTCGCACTGTAACCTAATCAGCTGAGAGTCCCCTTTCGTTCCGGCGTGAAATTTTCTGACGTATTCATGTTTGCTGTTAGGACTTTCGAGCCGAGGAAAACGCAGATGTGGCAGTGGATCCAAACGATCTTAAGTCTTTGTATATATGAGTAAAAATAGATTCCCTGCGGTCGAGCGCCGTGGCATCCTGCGGGCCCTCGCCCGTTTACGCCTTACACTCCATCCACGAACGCTCACCGGGTTTGGTGCAACCGCCCTGCCCTCGGCGGGGCGAATGTAGGACGCTCTCGGCGAGCTGGAAGCATTCTCGAATAACGCCGGGATTTGTGGGATGGTATCGCGAACCACCGCTTATCGGACCATTCCAGCCTTTGAAAGAAAATACTCTAATGTCTGCGGACTAGAGCTGCACAGACATCAGACAGCGTTTGAGAATGTATGGAACTGCATTGAACTGGAGGTATCAACTATGGCTATGGAAGCACCTCAAGCCTGCCTGCGCTTTGGACGTCATCCCCCAAATCAACTTGTCTATTCATGTCGTATGCCGAAACCGATCGATCATTCGTAACGCACGTCTCGCATCCGGTCATCAAAAACACCGCCAGCGCGAATGGAAATATACTCGGTTTCAGTTTGTATTTGAGCATGTTGGTTCCTTTCTTTCGGTCATAGGTTTAGCCGTTCCATCGGAACGGGCTTTCAGGTAAAATCCAAGCGCCATGAGGCATCCCAGCGTAGGCATGACGATCCCGAACTCGTCGATAAAGAGATGGGAATCCGGTCCTTTTTCCGTCAGTGGCGTGAAAATGCGCTGGATAAAGAGATTGTGGCTTCCGTGCAGTATAACGGCTGGCCACAAGCTCTCTGATCGGAAGGTTATATAGGCGTATACAATACCCTGCGGCAGGATCGCCATCGTGAAGATGAAGACTTGCAGAAGGAAGCTGCCGGTTCCCGCATTATAATCTGTAAATAGAATAGCCGGCCAATGCCAGATCGCCCATATGGTTCCCGATAATAGACCCACCGCCCAGAAGGGCATTACCTTTCGCATCTCCCAGATCAGCAAGCCACGCCAACCGATTTCCTCACCAAGCGCTCTGGATACTGCCGCGACCATGCCGACAGTCCCAAGCATGATCATGTAAATGACAGAGGCCACAACGCTCGTTTCGGATGTCCCAAGCAACTGCTCAGTCCACATTGAAAGCGTTTCTGCGTTTCCAAAAGAACTACCGCCGAGACCGAAGGTCCAAACGATTAGGTAGATGGCGAAACCATAGAGGATGGGCAGCCCCCAGGCGAACCAGCTCCAACCCCAGCCACCCCATCGCCATGGCAAGCTATAAATGGGCCGTTTTATTAGCAGACATGTCAGAAGAGCTGCGATGCCGGGCGACCACATAACACCCGTCATGAGAATCGGCGGGGTGGACCCTTGATATCCCATCAGCCCGCCAAAGATGGAGGTTAAGACGAACGTTAGTACAAGGAAGATACCAATTGTTCGCCACGCTTTGCGGCGTTCGGAAATGCTGGGGTCAGTCATGCGTGCCTCCCTGCATGAGGCGACACACCCCGAAGAATGATATCACTAAAGAAAGCATCGCGGTCTTGATCGCTCATACCAGCCAGAAACGTCGCTCGACCTAAGCGCTGCGAAATCGTCAAATCGGCAAGGCCGTGGGCGATACCCCAGCATGCCAGTACATCTGCCATAGCAAACTGGTCTGTATGAGGATCGATACCCTGAATAGCCTCTATATGCTCGGTTAGTTTCTCAAAGGCTGCGTTCGCAGCTTTTGCCAAGGATGAGTTCGCTTTATCCGTTCGTTCAGACGCGAACATCAATCGAAATAGAGCGGGATGCTCTATCGCAAAGTCGATATAGCCTAGCCCCGATGCGGCAAGTTTGGCCTTTGGATTGTCGCTGGCAAGGCTTTCGCGTTTGTCCTGCATCGCGATAAATTTGCCATATCCCCTCGAAGCCAGGGCCGTAAGCAAACCATCCGCATTTCCAAAGTGATGGGCTGGCGCACCGTGGCTCACCGATGCCCGCTTGGCAACGGCCCGCAGCGAGAACCGTTCGATACCGTTTTCTTCAAGTTCAATTTCCGCCGCATCGAGGAGAGACCTTTCAAGGTCTCCATGGTGATACGACTGCTTGCGCTTTGTGGTTTTGTCTAGAGGCATGCGTGCATCTAAACGCTTATCTAGACACTGTCAAGATATCCCCGATTTTGCTAACCGAGTGCTAGATTATCTTTCGCGATCTTGTTCTCCGGCTTTCGTGAAATTGAAAGGAGTTCAATTTGAGCGGCTTCAATGCTGGTCGGCAACTTTACTCGCGGTAATCGAACTAGATTCGGTGACAGACCGTTCTCGAGGTCAATCATGTCATCGAAGACGGTTCCAGCTTTGGCGCTTTATGGCGATTAACTGCCAAGACATCAGTGCCCGTTGTCGGGCGACATAAGCCGCTACACCGATTTCTCCTCTTGAACGAAAACCGGACCACCCAATCCAGCCCACCCCACTGATTACGTTACACATAATCCCCTCATCCTATCCAAGAACCGGACATATCCGGACACTTGCCCCCTTTGATCCGGACACTCTATCCCCGGGCGATCTGCGGCTCCGGCAGGGATTTATCCCGTGGATAGATTGGGTGTTAGGCGGTGTCCCAGCCTTCGCGCTCGGCAACCGTTCCCGTCTCGAAGAGGTCGAGCTGCTGGGGGTGTACGCCCCGGCGGCGGCGCGTCTTCGTGCGCCCTTTTCGGAAGTAGAGATCGTCGGTGTGATCTTCAGTCTTTGATTTAGGTTTGGCTTTGGGTTTCTTTGCGCCCATGCCCTTCAATTGCGGCACGAGACGCCAATAGGTGACGGCGAGCACGGGCGTGCCATCGGCATTTTCATAGCGCTGGACGAACCCCTCGCCGACACCGGCATCTGCCTTTTCCGTTAGAGCATCGACGCTGTCCGCCTCAAGCGTCAACCACTCGGTCTCGAGGCTGATCACCCGCATCTCCTCACCGGCCAGGCGCTCCGCATCGTGACGTGTTCGGGCGGCATGCTCCGGCGTGTCCATGGCGGCAGCAGCCGACACTGCGAGGGGGTAGGTATGGCTCATCTCGGCTGACCTAATCCGGTACTGCGCGCCCGTCCAGCCGCATTAACCGCCCCGCCGCAGCGTGGGCAAACCGCAGCATCATGGCCTTGCGACGTGCAGCTTTCAGGGTGGTTTCGCCGGGATCACGCAGGATCGCGCCGCCAAACCCGTCGGCGACGATCAGGCCCGCTTCATCGGGGATGAGATCCTTCGGGAAGTCATGGCCGACAGCGAAATAGAAGCGATCGCAATAGGGCTGGTATTCCGGCCATTTGGCATCGGATCGGAAATCGGCGACCGACGATTTGATCTCGACGATGGTGATTTCGCCGTGGGGACCGAGGGCGCAGATATCCGCCCGGCGGCGGTTGGCGAGGGTCAGCTCGGTCACGCTCGTCCAGGCCAGCTCGCCGAACAGCCGCGTCACGCCCCGGGCGATGCGCGCGGCATCAGGGTGCAATGGATTGACGTCGAGATTGGCGGCAGCGCTCATACTCCAACAACGCCACAAGGCTCTGTCAGGTCAAGTACAAAACTAGAACGGAAACCAGTTTTGCTCCTGTTCCGGGCGGCAGACGTCTATTCCGTAATAGATGTCGCTCGTTATGGGATAGGCTCCGTTCAGGGCTTCCCGCCGGGCATCAGCTGCCTGTATGCGTCGCTCATACTCCAGCTTTGGCAACTCCACGATCTCGGAAATGAGCTTGCCGTAGCCGCGGGCGATCTCATTGCGGATTTCGATAACGCTTTCCATCCATCGATTCTTGCGGTGGTGGAGTGTCAGTTGGCGTTCTGGCTGAGGAAGTTATCGACCCAGCGCGGAAGAATCTCACTCGCTACACCATAATGGGTCTCATCGAACACATACGCATTTTCAGACGGTTCGAGATTGAGCTCGACTGTTCGGGCACCAATCGTTCTGGCCATGTCAACAAAGCCCGCTGCAGGATAAACGTTTCCAGAAGTGCCGACGGAAATGAACATATCGGCGGATGACAAGGCCTCCGTTATCTCTTCCATTCCGAGCGGAATTTCTCCGAACCACACGACGTGGGGACGCATAAAGCCTGTTTTCCCGCATTTCGAGCAGACACTGCTGGTGGAAATCGATTCCATGCAATCGGTTATCGTTTCGCACAAACCGCAACGCACTCTTGCAAGCTCTCCGTGCATATGGATCAGGCGATCCGATGCGGATCCTGCCTGTTCATGCAGATTGTCGACGTTCTGCGTAACCAGGGTGAAAGTCCTGCCAAGACGGCACCATTCTTTCTCGAGGTGGGCAATTGCCTTATGTCCCGCATGTGGTCGAGCAGTTTTCAACGCCGCGCGTCGATCATTGTAAAAGCCATGAACAAATTCAGGGTCGCGTGCAAAACCCTCCGGGGTGGCCAGATCTTCCAGGGGATACCTGGTCCAGATGCCATCCTTATCTCGAAATGTTCCAAGTCCGCTTTCGGCGGAAATCCCTGCTCCCGTCAGCACTACAATACTATGAATTGTCATATCGCACTCTTTACGG
>JBCCIW010000137.1:0-8409 GCA_039028055.1 Pseudomonadota bacterium
CGATCGCTCCGCCGAGCCCCACAAGCAGAAAACCGTTCATGGAAAGCGTCTTACGCCGCTCCCTCAGGAAGCTCCAGCCCTGCCTGCATAATAGCATCTCGCATGTCGGCGGGGATAGATGCTTCCAGGCTGAGGTCATCACCAGCTGGATGGGGCAGAACGAGCCGGGCCGCATGGAGCATAAGCCGAGGCGCGGATAGTTTGCCAGTGCCGTAAAGCGGGTCGCCAAGTATCGGGCAGCCGAGGTGCTTTAGGTGTGCTCGAAGCTGGTGCATCCGCCCGGTCTTCGGGTGCAGTTCGAAAAGGGCTTTTCGGTCGCTGCGGGACAAAATGCGCCAGTGCGTTTTTGCCTCCACCGATCCAGCAGCATTACTTGCAATCATGGGCGGTGAGCCGCGCTGGCCTTTACAGGAAAGCAGCGACTGGTCGATGTCACCGGCATTTTCTTCCGGTAGATCGCCTTCGGCCAAGGCGAGATAGGTTTTTCTCGCCCTGCGCGCGGAAAAGCTCTCGGACAGGTGCGCAGCCGCAGGCTTCGTTTTCGCTGCAACTATGACGCCGGACGTACCCGTATCGAGACGGTGAACAAGTTTAGGGCGCTTGCCGTTCGACTTCGCAAATACCCACAGGAGATTGTCCAGACATCGGCCGCGATTGCCGCGCGTCTGAACCGGCAAACCCGCGGGCTTATCGAAAGCAATGACTGTGGCGTCATCGTGGATCACCAGAGACCGGACGAAAGCTGTGTCCGCATCGCTAATGGTCGGAATATTGGTCTTCGCCATGGCGATTATACTCCAGCCAGATGCCTCAGGGGATAGTTCAGGCGGTCAGGATGCCTTGGATTGCTCCATTGCTGCGTTCTGAAGCCAGGTTCGCGCGGTCTCTGACATGATTTCAAGTGCAGGCTCATAGGCGGACTCCAGCGCTTCTGCGATGAACGCTTCCGTCAGTAGCGCTTTTGCCGCGAGTTCGGGAATGCCGCGCGCGCGCATATAGAATAGCGCTTCATCGTCGAGGGCACCGCAGGTATTTCCATGGGCGCAAGCGACATCGTCGGCATAGATTTCCAGTTCGGGCTTTGCGTTTACGACGGCTCCATCTTCCAGCAGCAGAGCATTGTGCTGCATGTCTGCATCGGTGAGCTGGCCGACATTGCGCGGCACGTGGAACTTACCCTGGAATACGCCTTCGCCGCCATTCATTACCGCGCCTTTCGTTCTCTGCTCGGTAGTGCAAGCGCGCGCGCCATGGCGAACGTGCGAGGTGAAATCAACGTGAATGTCCTTGCCAGAGAGATAAGCTGCATTCAGCGTTGCGTGAGCTTCGTCTTCCTGGTGAACAAGTCGGGTTTCTATGCGCGTGACCGCTCCGCCGAAAGCGAGCGCTGTCTGAACATATTCCGCTTTTCCGCCGAGGTGAACTTCCGCGGTGATTGCTGTCGCCTCGTCCATGGCCGCGGGCTGGATAAAGGTTCTCGTGACGCGCCCGCCTGCCTGAATACCAAAGGAGGCAAGCGAGGCATTCAGGCTCGCGCCGCCAAGCTGGCTTTCGAGGACATTGATGGAGGCCCCCTCGCGCACAACAAATACAATACGGGCGAAAGACGCGTCTCCACTATTCACGTAGACAAGTTTGAGAGGCGTCGTGACCTTTTCGGTCACCTCAACCATTATGGTTTCCGGGGTGAGGGCCGCGGTCATCGCACCGAGGGGCACATCTTCAGCGGCAGCAAAGGACTGGCCATCGGTCTTAGTAAATGCGCGCAAGCCATCTGGCAGGTCGTCTAATCCGTCCGCGCGACCATTGCGGAAAACGATGCTATGGCCTTCGAGCTCAGCAAAGGGGTCGGGCCGCGCACCGGTGCCTCCGGTAAGAGATTTCAGTCGCGCCTTGAAGTCGGTCCACTTGAAGGCTTCCATGCGCCGGTGCGGAAGGCCGTTGGCAGCGAAGGCCGTAAAAGCTCGCTCGCGGCGTGGATCTTCTTCCAGCGATCCATAGGCGGCGATGAGGGCAAGCTCGGCCGCGGAGGGGTCCTTGATGAGGTCACGCAGTTCCGTCATGCCAGCTTGATCTCTGCAAATCGCATATCGCGTACAGAGCCCGCCGCGACCAAAAGGCCTTCGTCGACCATTTTAGCGGCTACTCCCGCGATATCGCTGTCAGCATACTCAAGGTCTTTTTCCAGCATGACCTGAGCAACAACTCTCGCCACTTTTTGAAGGCGATTATTTGCTTTCGACAATATGGCCGATCGGATCATTTGCTCGTGTTCCGCTGTCACGCCGCTTCTCCGAGGATGCCGTCGTACCCCTCTTTTTCGAGGCGGATGGCGAGTTCCGGGCCGCCGGTCTTTACGATCTTTCCTTCGGCGAGAACATGGACCTTGTCCGGTTTGATGTAGTCGAGCAGGCGCTGATAGTGGGTGATTACGACCATGCCGCGATCCGGCGAGCGAAGGGCATTCACACCGCTGGCCACCGTTTTCAGGGCATCAATGTCGAGGCCGGAATCGGTCTCGTCAAGGACGAGAAAGCGCGGTTCCATCATCATCATCTGGAAGATTTCCAGACGTTTCTTCTCACCGCCGGAAAACCCCACATTCAGAGGGCGCTTCAGCATATCATTTGTCAGATTAAGCTGCTTGCCCACCTCCCTGGATTTCTTGATGAAATCCGGTGCGGAAATTTCCTCTTCGCCGCGCGCTGCCCGCTGGGCATTCATCGCTGTGCGGACAAAGGTCATGACCGGCACGCCTGGAATTTCCACCGGGTACTGGAAAGATAGAAATACGCCTTCGGCGGCACGTTCTTCGGGCTCCAGTTCAAACAGGTCTTCCCCGTCGAACTCAGCGGTGCCCTCGGTCACCTCGTAGCCACCCTTGCCCGTGAGGATATAGGACAGGGTGGATTTTCCGGCCCCGTTCGGGCCCATTATCGCGTGAACTTCGCCAGCGGGGACTTCCATAGAGAGCCCCTTGAGGATAGTGCGAGCGTCTTCGCCCTCGCCTACACTGGCGTGGATATTATCAAGCTTAAGCATCGCCGCGGGATATGGGGCAGATCGCGGCCTTTGGGAAGAGGGTTTGGTATTTGTTCCGGGTCTTATTCGAACAAGACCGGGGATAGCCTAGGAACTATCCCACAGATGGAGCTGCGCTCTCAGCCTTTCGGTGAGGCCAACATTGAGGAGGCTGAGCTCCGGTCGGAAGCCATTTGGGAAGGACGAGGCCACGAGGAAGGGCTTCGGCTCACCGGCCTTGCGGATCCGATGCAGCGACCTTGCAAGGCGTTTGGCGTGGGCCTCCGGAGCATCGAGCACCTTCTGCAGGGCGACGATACGGCTGCTGAACCGCCGGGCCATGATGTGGACGGGCGTTGTGCGCCGGGGAAGCTGGGAAAGATCAATTCCCTCTGAAAAGTCCATCACCGGCGGCAGGAGGGAGAGGCTTGCGCAGCGGACTCGTGGAAAGATGATTTCCTCAGTGTTGTCAGGGGTCTGGGCGGCGTCTTCGCACGGCTCATCGGCAGTCGCGGTGCTCGGTTTTGGCCGCGGCTTTACCGGCGTGGGATCAAGCTCCAGCGCCAGCACCATGATCAGCTTGCGGACGAGGCCTTCGAGCACTTTCAGTTTGGTGCCTGCCCGGCGGAGCTTCCACTTCACGGGGCCGCGTAGCGACAGGTGAATACCGGTCCAGCCGATCAGGCTGAACACGACAAGGCCAATCTGTTCGATGGCCAGAGGGAGAAGAGGATCATCCGTCCGCATGGGGAGAGTATGGGCTCAGGGCGAGCGCGGTCGGATAGATTAATTCAAAACCAATTTGAGAAGAGCCTGCGAAAGTTGCGCTCAAATATCATTGACGTAACTTTGTGAAACTTCGTTCAATACGGAACATCAACTTATCAACGGAGCGTGCAATGACCGATCAACAGCCAGATCACGGCGTGGCCCGGCTAGCCAAGCGCAAAGAGCCAAACCACCGTATGCCTTGGCAACCCATCGTCGCTGCGAGCGCAGTTACACTTTCAATGGGTGCATCAGGTTTTGCGCAACCAATAGCGGAACCAAGCTGCGAGTATGGCACTGTCCACGAAAATGCCCCCTCGGAAATCGACCAGTTTGCGTTTCTGATCGGCAACTACACGGTCAGTATGCATAGATGGCTTGGTGAAGACTGGAGCGCTGCAATGCCCGGAACTTCTGCGCGTTGGAATGGCTATTACGGACTCGGAGGTATGGCGATTGTCGATGAATGGTACAATCCTGACCCTGCACAGGACCCGGATGCGTTCCGGGGCATCAATGTTCGGATGTATGATACTGACGCTGACGAGTGGGATATGATGTGGCTCGACACGGGTGGCAAGCAGGTGGCGGATCTGCGCGCCAAGATGATCGATGGCGTGCTAACCATGTGGCAGATCACACCTGAGCGACCGGGTTTCCGCGCCGAATTCTACGTTGAAGACGAGGATAACTGGTCACGGATCACGTATTCGCGGGACGAAGAAGACGCTGACTGGCAACCGACCTTCAAACTCAATGCCGTGCGAATTGCGTGCAGTGCTGATGAGGCATTTTGAGCGCCGGATCCGCGGGCAAGCCCTCTGCCCAACACTTCCCTCAAGGCTGACTTCGAGCAGTTTCTGCAGAGCGACGATCCGGCGGCTGAAACATCGCGCCATGATGCGGACCGGCGGCGTGCGGCGGGGGAGCTGGGCAAGGTCCACGCCCCCGCTGAAATCCATGGTTGGTGGCAGGAGAGAGAGGCTTGGCTGCAAGACCCGATTTTATCAATCGTGTCCTATTCAGGGGCAGTAACGATAAGCACCGAAGTTACTTGCCTCAGATTGACTTTCATCCTTCCTCACAGGCCTCCCGAAGCGCGGCGACAGTGTCCTGCAAAAGCTCAAGGAAGATGCGTTCCCGATCGGCATTAATCTGCCCAATTATCGTTGCCTGAAACTGTGGCACGGCAAACGCGAAGCTGAGATAACCAAAGGTGTCTCCCGTGTGCCCGATAAGTTCCAAGCCATCGCGACCGATATAGATCTCTGCTCCCGCTCCATCCCTGCGACGCTCACTGCCAGCCTCTACTTGTGACGAAAGTAGCGCGTTCCCGATCTCAAACTTCTCACCGCCTTCAAGAAAAAGCGCTTCCAGAAACATCCGCAGATCAGTTGTCGTGGCTGTGATTCCGCTATCTGCACCTGTATTTTCAGCATAAATCCAAGTATCAGCGTTTCTGCGCAATTCAGTTCCGTAACCATGAATAGTGCCACCAGGATGCTCGGTATTGTATCGCGTGTCCCGCAACGAGAGAGGTTCGAGCACGTATTGTTCAGTTAGCCTGCTAAATGTCTCGTTGGTTACTGCCTCGGCTATCAGTGCCAAAATCTGATAATTTGTATTTGAGTAAGCATATGTTTCTCCAATGTCATTCGTTGCTCGCCGACGTCGCGCAACGGACAATGAGAAGTCAGGTGTTATTGGTTTTTTCCAGTTTTTGAATATGTAGGATCGGGCATCGTAATAGTCAGGAATGCCACTCGTATGGTTCAGCAATTGACGAACGGTCGCCTCAGCATTCGGGATCCCGTCGAGCGTGCTGTCCGCAATATATTCTGTCGCTGGTGTATCAAGGTCTAACCTCTCTTCTGAGATGAGTTCATGGATGACGGCTGCGGTGTAAAGCTTGCTTATGCTTGCAACGCGCAGCTGCTCATCGGTGGGCATCGGCGCGTCCGTTTTTCTGTCTGCGACGCCTCGCGCCTCCAGAAACGAGATTCCGCAACCTTGCACGTCAAGGATAGCTCCTGCTCTACTCGCCGTCGCGGCGTCGGAAACGGCTTGTTCGAGCTGTTCTGCAGGGGGCTGGGCACTTGCTTGAAGGCTCCAAAAGGTTCCCGTCAACAAAACTAAAACCGGTCCGGCTAAACCTCTGACGCGCATGATTTTCTCCCTATTGCATGTCAATAAGAATAGGTGGTAGTTGCTGAACTTGTTCGGCGAATTCTTAGTCTTTTGCGGCGAAATTCGTCAGAATAAACGCCTCTTATGAAGAAAATCATCGCAATGGTTATTGACGAGTTCGACCAAGCTATTCTCGCAATCGTACAGAGGGATAATCAACGCTCACACGCCAGCATCGGCGAAGATGTGAATCTCTCCGCTTCATCGGTGCGCCGCAGACTCGCCAAAATGCGCGAAAGCGGGGTGATCACAGCTGATGTTTCGCTGGTTGACCCCGCAAAGCAGGGACTAACCTTTATCGTCCATGTTTCGTTTGCACGAGAAGACCCGGAGATCTACACGGCCTTCAAGGCGCAGATGATCGCCGATCCGACCGTATCACAATGCTATCATATATCCGGGGACGAGGACTTTGTTCTGATCGTTCACGCTACAAATCCAGAGGCGTTTGAGCTTTGGGGGACGGACGCCCTGATGGCGAATGGCGCAATTCGTCGCTACTCTACATCTCTCGTCTGGAGTCGCTCAAAGTTCACCACGCATATTATGATGGCCGATAGGACGTCGTGACGAATGGGGAAGCCAGACGCATCTCCTAGATTGCGTCTAACGGGCAATGTGGACAGAAAGCTGTGGGCTCATCTTGAACCCAGTCAACGATGTCATCAGCGAGGAAGATCTTCTTGCAATAGAAACAGCCGCACTGGTTGCTCTTTTCTATTTCATCACGATGAAACGAGGCGTGTTTGAGTGCGGCTGTAAGCGCTTCATCGCTCCAGTCGCCACCTTTACCCAACGCTGCCTTCAAGGCTGACCTCAAGCAGCTTCTGCGCTTCCACGGCGAACTCCATCGGGAGTTCCTGGAGGACGTCGCGGACGAAGCCGTTCACGAGGAGGGCCACGGCCTGTTCCTCGTCGAGGCCGCGCTGGCGGGCATAGAACATCTGGTCTTCGGAGAGTTTGGTTGTGGTCGCCTCGTGCTCGAGCTGGGCGTCGGCGCGGCGGTTTTCCACATATGGCACGGTGTGGGCCCCGCAGCGATCGCCAATGAGGAGCGAGTCACACTGGGTGAAGTTGCGCGCTTTCTCGGCCTTCTTGTTGACCGAGACAAGGCCGCGATATGTGGAGTTCGATTTGCCGGCGGAGATGCCCTTTGAGATGATGCGGGACGAGGTACGCTCGCCGAGGTGGATCATCTTGGTGCCGGTGTCGGCCTGTTGGTGGCCATTGGTGACGGCGATGGAATAGAACTCGCCGACGCTGTCATCGCCGCGGAGGATGCAGGAAGGGTATTTCCAAGTAACGGCGGATCCGGTTTCAACCTGGGTCCATGAGATTTTCGACCGCGCGCCGCGACAGTCGCCACGCTTGGTGACGAAGTTGTAGACACCGCCCTGGCCGTTTTCATCGCCGGGCCACCAGTTCTGCACGGTGGAGTATTTGATCTCGGCGTCTTCGAGGGCGACGAGTTCGACGACGGCAGCGTGGAGCTGGTTTTCATCGCGCATCGGGGCCGTGCAACCTTCGAGATAGGAGACGTAGGAGCCCTTGTCGGCGATGATGAGGGTGCGCTCGAACTGGCCGGTACCTTCAGCATTCATGCGGAAATAGGTGGACAGTTCCATCGGACAGCGGACGCCCGGCGGTACGTAAACGAAGGTCCCGTCGGAGAAGACTGCGCAATTCAGCGTCGCGAAGAAATTGTCCGATTGCGGAACGACAGAGCCGAGATATTTCTTCACGAGTTCCGGGTGTTCGCGGATCGCCTCGGAGATCGACATGAAGATCACGCCAGCTTTCTTCAACTCTTCCTGGAAAGTGGTGGCGACGGAAACACTGTCGAATACGGCGTCCACGGCAACTTTTGGTTTTTCGCGTGCTTCGGCCGCGGACCCAGCCGCGCCTTTTACACCGAGGAGCACTTCGGCCTCGCGAAGAGGAATGCCGAGTTTCTCGAAGTCTGCGAGGATTTCTTCGGGGACGTCTTCGATGGACTCATATTTCGCGCCGCCCTTGGGTTCGGCATAGTAATAGGCGTCCTGATAGTCGATCTCAGGATAGTTCACCATCGCCCAGGTGGGCTCTTCCATGGCCAGCCAGCGCTGATAGGCCTTCAGACGCCATTCGAGCATCCATTCAGGCTCTTCCTTCTTGGCGGAGATAAACCTGACAATGTCTTCGTTCAGGCCCTTCGGCGCGAAATCCTGCTCGATTTCAGTTGTGAATCCGGCCGAATAGTTCTTTGATTCCAGGGCTTTAGCGGCCTCGACGGTGCCCGCGTCGATTCCATCTTTAACCTTAACGTCTGTGCGTTCATCAATGGGTGTTTCGATGTTGCCGCAGCCGTCCATATTCAGCTACTCCCTGACAGATTCGCTCGAGCCTGAGCGTTTAACCACGCATCGGCTGTCGCTGCAAAATCCTTTTCACTAC
>JBCCIW010000138.1:0-8374 GCA_039028055.1 Pseudomonadota bacterium
GGCGATGATCATGTGATCGGCGATGGAGGATTTGCCCTCGAGGTCTATGACAGTGAGCTCTTCGGCCTTGTCGTCTTCGAGGGTCTCGATGATTGCGGAGAGGCGAGCTTGTATTGATTCAACGCTCGCGGAGCCCGCGCGTTCTATGAGAGTGGACAGGGTTGGATGCCTTTCAACGTGCCTACAACGGGTAGAGATTTAGCACAGGCTTAACTTGTCAGCCAGTTGAATCATGCAAATCAGCTTGGAGAATCTGAAGTGAACGCTGCCGATTCCCGGTTTTTGTACAGATCCGCCTCCAAGTTGTGCTCGTGGAGGGTGCAGTCTTGGCGAAATTTCATGCAATGACAGCGTTATCTTTCCTGGTTTTTTCAGGTAGCGTGTGGCCAAGTCGACGAATTGGCTCTCTAGTTTAATTTCCATGATCGGGCGGCATGGCGTTTGCTAGGTAATCAGTCTAACAAACGGCTGCCAAAGCGAGTAGAAAACCGGGGATATTATAGATGACCGAAATGGCATCGGGTCTGAGCGATCTGGACATTGCTCCAAAGAAGCTTCTGAAGAACTGGAATGAAGTACGCCTGTACGAGCGTGCGGTTTCCATGGGTGAAGGCGAGGTCGCCAAGGGTGGCCCCCTCTTGGTAAAGACGGGGTTACACACTGGTCGGTCGGCCAAGGACAAATTCACGGTCCGGGACGAAATGACAGAAAATACGGTGTGGTGGGATAATAACGCGTCTATGTCTCCCCAGCATTTCGATTCGCTGTTGGAAGATTTTCGGGCACATCTCTCCGATAAGGAACTGTTCGTGCAGGAGCTTTTCGGTGGAGCCGACCCGGAGCATCGCCTGCCAGTTCGTGTAGTGACGGAATTTGCCTGGCACTCGCTCTTCATTCGTCACTTGTTGCGTGTTCCTACTGAGGCTGAATACGCGTCATTCACTGAAGAATTCACGATAATCAACGCGCCATCGTTCCGGGCTGATCCCGCGAAGCACGGCACTCGCTCCGAGACCGTTATTGCCCTTAACATGGCAAAGAAACTCGTTCTCATCGGAGGCACATCATATGCCGGTGAAACGAAGAAATCAGTCTTCACGATACTGAATTATCTGCTCCCGGAAAAAGGCGTCATGCCCATGCACTGTTCAGTGAATTGTGGGGGTAGCGACGATGCGGCGATCTTCTTCGGACTGTCGGGCACCGGAAAGACAACCCTCTCCGCCGATGCGAGCCGGACGCTGGTAGGCGACGACGAGCACGGCTGGTCGGAAAACGGCCTCTTTAATTTTGAGGGTGGCTGCTACGCCAAGATGATCAATTTGTCCGCGGACAATGAACCGGAGATATACGCGACGACGTCACAGTGGGGGACAGTCCTCGAGAATGTGGTGATGGATCCGGACACGCGTGAGCTGGATTTTGGTGACAACTCACTCGCTGAAAACTCTCGCGGGGCCTATCCAATTTCCTCGATTGAGAACGCTTCTGAAACCGGTACGTGCGGCCAACCCCGCAACCTTATCATGCTGACTTGCGATGCCTATGGTGTGCTGCCGCCGATTGCGAAGCTGACACCTGCTGAGGCGATGTATCATTTTCTCTCGGGCTACACGGCTAAAGTTGCCGGTACCGAAAAAGGTGTGACCGAACCAACAGCTACTTTTTCAACTTGTTTTGGTGGTCCATTCATGCCGCGCCATCCATCCGAATATGGCAACCTCCTTCGTGAACTGATTGCGAAGCATAATGTGACCTGCTGGCTTGTATCGACGGGTTGGACTGGTGGCCCCCACGGCGTTGGTCATCGCATGCCGATCAAAGCCACGCGATCTTTGTTGAATGCGGCGCTTGATGGGTCACTCCTGAATTCAACCTTCCGGAAGGATGAGACGTTCGGGTTTGACGTGCCAGTGGCCTTGGACGGGGTTGATTCAGCGATCCTCAATCCACGTAACACCTGGACTGATAAAGCGGCCTATGATGCTCAAGCTGCGAAACTCGCCGAGATGTTTGTAGCAAACTTCGGTCAGTATGAATCCCATGTCGATGCTGATGTGAGAGCGGCTGGGCCACGTGTTCGGGCACTCGCCGACGCATAGTTTAATTCTCGAAGAGGCAGGATCGCTCATTCGTGCAAAAGCGTCGATTTGACGAAACCTCCTGGGGTGAGAAATTGAGCGGCGCGATGCAATCGCCGTCATTCAGGTCACTCGAAGAGAGTCTCGATGCGCGCGAACGGGCCGGTGCTGTTATCTATCCCCCGAAGGATAAGGTGTTTTCCGCTTTTGAGCTGACGCCATTTGAAGCGGTAAAAGTCGTCATACTTGGGCAGGATCCCTATCACGGCCCTGGACAGGCGATGGGACTGGCTTTCTCCGTTCCGGAGGATGTTCCGCTGCCTCCTTCGCTGAAAAACATTATCAAGGAAATCGAGGCCGATATCGGCTCACATTCGTTGAGCAGCGGAGATCTTACAGCCTGGGCACGCCAGGGCGTTTTTCTGCTGAATACGTGCCTCACCGTTGAAGACGGTACTGCTGGTGCTCATGCGATGCTTGGCTGGGAACCGTTTACCGATTCTGCCATGTCAGCTCTATCGGCTCGGCGTGATCATCTCGTCTTCATGCTCTGGGGGGCGCATGCGCGGAAGAAGCAGGCTTTGATCGATGGACACAAGCATCTCGTGCTTAAGACAGTCCACCCATCGCCTCTGTCTGCCTATCGCGGTTTCTTCGGCTGCCGGCATTTTTCAACGGCGAATAAGTGGTTGGAGGACCGAGGGATTGCTCCCGTTGTCTGGTAGCCGCCTGATGTCTGAAGTTCATTTTTGAACTAAAAATACGTCCGGCGAAGAGAATAAGCTTGATCATCTGAGAGTAAGGCGTCCAAACAGTTTTGACGGTCTATCTTCGGCTTGAGAAATAGCGGCCCTGCTCAATGAAACGTCTGATCCTCATGCGTCATGCCAAGACTGAGCCCTGGTACCAGGGCATCGATGACGAATCGCGGGCACTGGTGGCGCGAGGGCATACGGATGCCGCTCTTATCGCGAATGCGCTTGTTGATCACGACTGGAGTCCTGAGCTTGTTTTGTTGTCTCCGGCGCGACGCACGCGAGAGACATGGGCGGCGATGCAGGATTATTTTCCAAATGCGGAGAAGAAGATTGTTGAAGAACTCTATCTGATTGGGACCCGTGGGCTTGCGGATGTTGTCCGCTCGAACGAGCACGCTGGTACGTTGATGGTGATTGGCCACAATCCTGGTATGCACGATTTTGCGTGTCAGATTACTGCTGAGGCTGGAACACTGAGCCGCCCAGCAGCCCTATCCGTATCGCAAAAGATGCCGACTGGTGCTGTTGCACTTTTCGAGTCTGCTCACGAAAGGGCCTTCAATTCAGAGGTTTTTCGACTTGTAGATTTCATCCGCCCAAAAACTCTTCGATCTGACGGCTAGGTAAAAAAAGCCCTCGGCGAGGGGGGCCGAGGGCTTCGAGAGTGAAACCGGAAATGGGGATAACCGGTTTGCAGGTATGAGGGTAGAACTAGCCGCGACGCTGTTCGTGAATGCGAGTCACTTCTGGTTTGTCGATTTGATCGACAGCATTTGCCATGGCTGCGTCTATGCAGGCGTCAATTGCCGCCCGTTCACGGAGCGTGCGAGTGTAGTGTCCGGGTTGGCATTCGTCTTCGATCATCGCTTCAAGTTCATTATACGTCGCTTCAGCGCCTTTCTCGGTGGCAACTTCTGCTGGGGTATAGACAAATTCGACTTCAAACCGATCCGCAGCGAGTGCTGCCGGCGCAAGTGCGAAACCTGCGATCGTGGCGGCTGTAAGTGCTTTCTTCATGGGGTGTTCCTTCTTGACGTGTGGGTTCTGGGTTGGGCGGAAGCTAGTGGATGCTACGACGCGCGTGCCGTTTGCGGCGGCGGGTTAGCAGACCCTTCCGGCTTTGGGCTTGGTCGTTTGCCGCCGCCAGACCTATGGCGAGCTTGTCGCCAGCGATCTGGTGCGGGATCTTAACTGGCTGCACGTTTGCCATTTGTGCGGTTCTGGTTTCGCGTTTGAGCGGGCGCATTGATGTAGATCCTTTACTTCATCTGTTTTCAGTTTGCCGACGATTTGGGATATCCCCGTCGACCCGATGAACATATGATGTGAATTATTGTTTTTCAATAATAATTTTATGAAAAAAAATAAATCCTTATCTTTTCAAGGCAATGTAACTTATCGAAAAGCAATAAAATTAGTTATCGAATTACAAGATGAATGCCTGTTGGTATTTTTGGGAGTTGAATCGGTCGGTCCGCATCTTGGCACCGGGGCAACGGCCTCGATCCACTTGTGTCATTTCAAGGTCGCTGCCAGAGACGCTCCATGGACTTCTTGACGGACTATGGCGGACTTCTGTTGGCGCTCGCTGCTGCGGGTTCGTTCGCGGGGCTTGTTGCCGGGCTTTTCGGGATTGGTGGCGGCGCAGTTATCGTGCCTGTCCTGTTCTTTCTATTCGACAGCCTTGGTTACGGAGACCGAGCGATGCATGTGGCGGTCGGGACGTCTCTCGCGACGATTATTGCCACATCCCTGCGGTCCGTCGCTGCCCATAACAAGCTCGGCTCGGTGGACTGGGCTATTCTCAGAGGGTGGGGACCGTGGATTATGGTCGGTGCGGCAGGAGGTATGGCCGCATCTTCCTATATCAGTGGTGAGGGTCTAACGGTCCTTTTTGGCGGCGTGGCGTTGGTCATCGCCGTGCAGTTTTTCTTCGGACGTCCCGATTGGCGCGTGTTTCAAGATATGGTGACCGGGCCGTTGCGGACTGTTCTTGGCATGGCGATGGGTGCCCTGTCAGCGTTAATGGGTATTGGTGGGGGCACATTTGGCGTCACACTCATGACAATAAGTGGTCGCGCCATTCATCAAGCGGTCGGGACTGCCGCTGGGTTCGGTGTCGCCATTGGTGGGCCGGGCGCGCTGGCGGCTATTTTTGCTGGCTGGGGCCGAACCGGATTGCCACCAGGCTCCATCGGCCACGTCAATCTTCCAGCATTTTTTCTCGTTGCTGCGCTCACGGTCACTATGGCACCTATCGGAGCACGACTGGCGCACAGGCTGGATAGTGGACGGTTGAGAAAACTGTTTGGGTTGCTGCTGGCGGTTGTCGCCATTCGCATGATCTTCTCGGCTATTTCCGGATAATCATCGTGTCGCCCTTGAACTCATAGGAGTAGAGCTCGCCAAGGAAGCTCATGCCTAGAAGCGACTTTTCCAGAAGCCCGTCCTGCATGACCATCGCTTCGACATTCTCGATCTGCACATTTCCAATACGAACGGATTCGAGCAGCACCGAAGCACCATAGGTTTCGCCGTTTGCCGTGCGGATTGCCCACTTGAAGTCGAGTTCCTGAGGCCGTAACCGCAAACGTTGAGCGTCGCGCCAGGTCAGTGCGACAACGCTTGCGCCCGTATCGACAAGAAACTCTACGCTGGTTCCATCAACACTGGCATTCGACCAGTAGTGTCCATCATCTCTGCGAGAGATGTAGGCAGCGTCGGGTGCCAGCTGGCGTTCAGGCTCTGTGGACGATGTTGTCGATACGACATTCAGTGTTTTTTCGGGGGTTTCTATGGTTTCGGCGGGTGTGCCCAGGACGCCGCCCACGAGGGCAGATATCAGCATCGCTGAAACAAGCAGATAGGTAAATTTCGACATATCAGCGGCCTCAATCTACTTTACAGGTCCGAGCTTTCCCAGAGATTTCAGCTCTTCTATTCTTGCAGGTAATTCGGCCATTACGTCGTCCCTGCTCTCATCGCCAAGGCGGACCCAGTTTCCGATCTCAGACATTGTGCGACCGCAGCCCAGACACCAGCCGGTCGTTCCGTCGATGGCACACGTCTTGATACAAGGACTGGTAATTGCCTTTGGGGGCATAGCACGTGTTCTCTTTTGGCATCGGATACTGACCCATTAATTTATGCAAAAGCCATTGCTTACAAGGCCAGTATAGTAAATGTCTTTTTCGACTTCCTGAATCTCAAGGTATCATTTTGACCGATTCTGCTGACACAGCTTCCCCCTTTGAGGATGCTCGGGCGCTTTCTTTACAGCCGGTTGAGCCCGATGAAGAGGCGGCCCGCAAAGTTCGTGAACGCTTGCTTGATATGGGCCGCGAAACGGATTTTGGCCGAATGGGCATCGCGGCTGAGTGGCTCGCGAGATGGCAAAAGCGTTATCCGCCGCGAATCGAGAACGCTACCCTCGCGATATTCGCCGGGTCTCACGGTCTCGCGCAGCAAGGTGTTTCACTTTCGAATGATGAGAGCACACGCGCGCACGTAGAGGCACTGACATCGGGTTCTGCACCCCTGTCAGCCATAGCAGCGCAGAATGAAGTTAATGTCCAAGTCATGGAATTGGCGCTCGATGTCCCCACCAAGAATATCGCCGAAGAACCAGCCATGTCTGTCCGCGACTGTGCAGCTACCATTGCTTATGGATTCGAGGCTCTTGCGAATAAACCCGATGTTCTAGCGCTCGGCGTTTCCGGTGCTGGAATCGGAACAGCGGCCGCCGCTGTTGCCTATGCGCTCTACGGAGGAAGCGCGGATTACTGGGTTCGACCTGGACCTGGTACTCCGCTCGAGATGACGCAAGTTCGATCCAAGATAGTAGAAGCTGCCGTTGCTCGCCATCGGGGACATTTCTCCGATCCGCTCGATGCATTGGCACGACTTGGCGGGCGTGAACTTGCGGCGTGCGTTGGTGCGATTATCGCCGCGCGGCTGCAAAGCGTGCCAGTTATTCTGGACGGTTTTGCCACGACGATCGCCGCCGGTGTTGTTCATGCTATGAATCCACAGGGGCTTACGCACGTGATGGCCGCCCATTCCACTCGTCGTCCGGCACATGAAGCTGCGTTGGAGCGGATAGATCTCAGACCTCTTCTGGATCTTCAGTACCAAACGGGTGGGGGCCTTGGTTCCGCTACGGCAGTGGGGCTTTTGCGGACGGCTTGCGCGCCATTTGTCGCGAAACCAGCCCAATAATTGCAGGTAGCCGCTGCAACTTGCCGCGCGGTAATGCCTATGCGGCAGCCATCTTCCGCGGTACATATTGGAAGAATTTAGGGAGCAACAGACATGAATTTGGAATTCACGCCCGAGGAAGTAGCATTTCGCAACGAGGTGCGCGCATTTATCGACGAGAACTATCCGAAAGACATGATTGGTCTGGGTGGTCGCGAGGACCTGACTAAGGAAGAGTTTCTAAAATGGCACAAGATCCTTCACACGAAGGGATGGGTCGCGCCCGCTTGGCCCGAGCAGTATGGTGGAACAGGGTGGACAGCGACGCAGCGCTACATCTGGTCTGAGGAAAACGCCCGCGTCGACGCGATGATGCCTCTACCGTTCGGTGTGTCCATGGTTGGGCCAGTGATCTACACCTTTGGTTCAGATGAACAAAAGGAGCGTTTCCTACCTCGAATTCTCTCGGGTGAAGACTGGTGGTGTCAAGGATATTCCGAACCTGGATCGGGATCCGACCTCGCAAGCCTGAAGACGACCGCTGTTCGCGATGGCGATCACTATGTTCTGAACGGCCAAAAGACCTGGACGACCCTCGCTCAACACGCCGACTGGGGCTTCTTCCTCTGTCGCACGGATCCTGATGCGGCCAAACCACAGGAAGGCATCAGTTTCATTCTCGTCGATATGAACACGCCCGGTATCGAGGTTCGGCCGATCATCACAATCGATGGCAATCACGAAGTGAATGAGACTTGGCTCACCGATGTCCGCGTGCCGGTCGAAAATCTGGTCGGAACCGAGAACCAGGGCTGGACTTACGCGAAATTCCTTCTTGCGCATGAGCGGTCGGGCATTGCTGGTGTGGCGCGTTCGAAGCGCGGTATCGAGAAGCTCCGCGACATTGCTTCAACAGAACTTCTCGACGGTGATCCACTCATTTCCGACAAGGATTTCGCAAGAAAGATCTCCCAGCTTGAAATCGATCTGACGGCCCTGGAATTTACTGAGCTCCGGACGCTTGCCGGGGAAGCCCAAGGGAAAGGGCCGGGGCCAGAAAGCTCGATCCTGAAGATCAAGGGCACCGAGATCCAGCAAAGGATAACAGAGCTCGTTCTTGAAGCTGCCGGGAATTACGGCCACCCGTATCACCGTGGATTGGTGGATGAGGGTGACAACAAGTTCGAGATCGGCCCCGATTATGCTGGTTCTTCTGCCCCGACATATTTCAATATGCGGAAGACCTCCATTTACGGCGGGTCGAACGAGATCCAGCGGAACATCATTGCGAAGATGATCCTGGGCCTCTAATCGGTCTGTCGGTTGAAGGGGAAAGAC
>JBCCIW010000139.1:0-8356 GCA_039028055.1 Pseudomonadota bacterium
GGGAGATGGTTGGTGTCTGATCGTGGAGTCGCTCTTGTCACCGGTGCCGGCGCGCGACTGGGTAAATCGATGGCGGAATCGCTAGGGGCGGATGGTTGGGCCGTTGGCGTTCACTACAGATCATCATCTCACGGTGCTGACGACACTGCCGCTGAAATAGAGAGAGCAGGTGGCAAGGCCGCGACGATCCAGGCCGATCTGGCAGATGCAGCTTCGCGGAGCACATTGATAGAGCGGGCCGCAGCATCCTTTGGCGGACCTGTCACTCTATTGATCAACTCCGCCTCTACCTTTGAAAACGATACCGCCAAGACTTATACGTCCGATGACTGGGACTTCCATTTCGATGTGAACTTGCGTGCACCCGTAGACCTCGCACAGTCTTTTTCGGCGGCGCTGCCCGACAATATGCAAGGGCTCATAATCAACCTGATTGATCAACGGGTCTGGAAGCTGAACCCAACCTTCTTCACCTACACACTCTCAAAATCGGCTTTGTGGACAGCAACGCGCACGCTGGCGCAAGCGCTCGCACCAAATGTCCGAGTGAATGCCATTGGGCCAGGTCCGACGCTCGCAAGCATTCACCAGAGCGACCAGGTGTTTTCCAACGAGGCAAAAAATACGCTCACCCAAAGAGGCTCAAGTCCTGAAGAGATCATCCGGACAATGAGATATCTTATCAACGCGACGGCAGTTACCGGGCAGATGATTGCCGTAGACGGAGGACAACATCTGATGTGGCAAACGCCAGATGTAGACGTCTAAGCGTATGGACTTCTCCTCAGATACATCTGCGCCCGCTCACCCCTCTGTTATTGAGGCGCTTCTAAAAGCTAATGCAGGCATGGAAGGATCCTATGGCAATGACAGTGTGACGAGACGTGTGCGCGCACTCCTAAAGACGACTTTCGAAACAGACGACTTCGATTTCTGGATTTGCGCGAGCGGTACTGCGTCTAACGCTCTTGCTCTGTCGCTCATATGCCCGCCGACAGGAGCAATCCTCTGTCATGAGGAAGCGCATATCGAGCGAGACGAACGCGGTGCACCGGAATTCTTTACGAGTGGTGGCAAGCTTTCTCTCCTTCCAGGTGAGGCAGCGGTCATCGATGAAGTTATTCTGCGCGAAACGCTAAACGGCATTCAGCGGGACTTTGTCCACGAGACGCCACCGCATGTCCTGTCGCTTACCAATCTCACCGAGTGCGGAGCCGCTTATCCTGCAGAACAAATTGCTCACTATGCGGAGCTCGCACATAGTTCAGGACTGACCGTTCATCTCGACGGTGCTCGATTAAGTAATGCACTTGCATCTACCGGAGCGAGCCCAGCTGAGATGACGTGGAAATCTGGAATCGATGTTCTCACACTAGGCTTGACGAAAACGGGGGCAATGGGCTGTGAGATCATTCTCCTATTCGGAGGAATGCGCGTACAATTCGACGAGCTTAAAGCTCGGGCCAAGCGATCTGGCCATATGCCACCAAAGATGCGCTACCTGGCAGCACAAGCAGAAGCTCTTTTGACGGACAATCTTTGGCTAAGCCTCGCACAGACCACCAACCAAAAAGCCGTGAGGCTCGCTAATTCGCTTCGTGCTATTCCCGGCACTTCGCTTCGTTACCCAGTCGATGGAAATGAAGTTTTCGTGGTTTTGTCCGATACTGTCGCGAGCAACCTAACAGCGGCTGGGGCGAAGTTTTACCCCTGGCCGGGCGGCTGCCACCGATTTGTTTGTGCTTGGTCGACAAGCAATAAGGACATCGACGATCTGGTACTTGCATTGGAAACGGCTTGAATTGACATCCATCGGGCTTGCAGCAGAGTAGCGCTTAGTTATCGAAGGTCTTCTGTATGGCGAATTCATCGGCAGCGAAGCTCGTTGGACTGACGCTTCTCCTCGCAATGGCTTATGTATTTAGAGGGGTACTGGCGCAGCCTCCAGTCGTGGATCCGAACAGTGCTTTCCAGACGGACAGGGCGTTTTCAACACTTGAGCGTATCCTCGGGGATGAAACTCCCCACCCTGTAGATAGCGACGCCAATGATGCTGTCAGAGATCGCCTCATTTTCGAAATTGAAGCGCTGGGATTCACCCCGATCGTTCAGGACGATTTTCACTGCCGCTCATTTCGCAGCCAAGCACGGTGCATGCGCATACAGAATATAGGCTTCTGGGTAACAGATCCCGGGCCCAATGCGGTTATGGTCGCATCTCACTATGACAGTGTGCCTGCTGGGCCGGGAGCGTCGGATGACGGAGCAGGTTTCGCATCGAGCCTGGAGATCGCCACAGTTCTGAAGGGTCGCGAATTTGCTCGACCGCTTTTTGTTCTGATTACCGATGGTGAAGAAGCCGGGCTCATGGGAGCGAGTTTATTTGCTAGCGAGGACCCAATCGCAAACCTGATTGGTGCCGTCGTGAACATGGAAGCGCGGGGTGTGCGTGGACTGTCCTCGCTTATCCAGACAAGCCATCCAAATGAGCGCGATATCACAGCTCTCATAAGCGAAACTCGCCTGCCCATTTCCAACTCGCTTAATACGGATATTTATGAGCTTCTGCCGAACGATACGGATATGACAGAGTTTCTGTCGCTTCCGATCGACGCGGCCAATCTCGCATATGCAGGTGGCGTTTCGTTCTATCACACACCGGGCGACAACCTCGCCAACATGGACAAGCGAGCCCTTTTCAATCTTGGGGCAAACGCGCTCGCGATTACAGAAGCCTTCCTCAACGACACATCAAATGAACCCGAGGCAAAACTGATTTATGCCGATTTGATGGGGGCGCTTCTGCTTGTACTACCGGTCTGGTTAGGGGGCGCTTTCCTGTCCCTCGGCGTCGCGATACCGATCGTTCTTTTGGTGTTGGGCAATTTGAGAAGTACGATTGCTCGTGGTGCAATCGCGCCAGCGCTGGGCATCATCTTAGGGCTCTTGCTGGCGACCAGCTTGACGCTGCTTGTGGGAACCATTCGAGCTGAACAAGTTTTTGGGGCATCTTACCCCATCGCCCTGCGTACATTACATGGCTCTACCATGATCCTGAGCTGCCTGGTATCGTACGCCGTTATCGCCAGGGGCGTTCCGAAATCAGCTCTGTATGCGGGTGCCTGGCTATGGTTCAGCGCATTTGGATCCCTCGCATTTTTCTTCGTACAGGGGTCTGCGAGCAACTTTGCATTTACTTCGTTGTTCTTCGCCCTGGCCGCCGGTCTTTTTCTTCTTGGCTGGCAAAAGGTTGGGGAAATAATTGCCGGGCTAGGCGTCCTTATTTTCGTGGTCATAACCTTCCCAACAACGGCGTTGGGTGAAATTGGTTTGTTGATTGAAGCATCAGCGCCATTTGCATTCGTCCTGGGAGCAGCCCTTATTTCGATACTGCCTACTATTTGGCCGGAGGACGGTATTTCCGCTGGCGAGAGGCGAATTGTTATATCGGTACCAGGCCTTCTCGTTGCAGTGTCCCTCGCCGCGAGTATTCTTGTTCCAGCCTATACGGAAGATGCCCCAAGAGGCTTGAACATTTTCCATATCCAGACCGATGATGAGCAGGAACCAGTTTGGTCCATATCGGCAAGAGAACCTCTGCCAGCGAGCTTTGCAGACGCAGCAGAGTTCCGACGTGGTTCACCGCCAGGCAGCGCTGCAACCTACTACCTAGCACCAGCGCCAAGGTTGGATACTTCCGTTGCTGCAGCACTTATTGGCGATGAGACAAATGACGAAACGCGAGAGCTCATCCTGCAAATCTCTGCACCAGATGTGGATATGACGATCCTTAGATGGACATCAGACGAAGCCCCGCTAGAGGCCCGTCTAAATGGTGAGATTATCGATCTGGACGGCATTGAGCTGAGCAACGCGCGTTGCTTCGGTCGAACGTGCCAGGACATCACGCTGGAATTGTCACTGCCAGCAGGAACGACAGTACAAGGCGCGGAGATCAACAGCTACACCTATGGCCTACCAGCATCAGGAGATTTCCTGGTGCGCGCGAGGCCGGATTGGACGCTTCCCATCCAATCGGGCGACGCGCAGCTGATTATATCCCGCATCGAAATCGACGGCTTTGAGACGGAAGATAAATAAGCCAGACGGTCTGTAAGCCGGGTTCTGTCCACCGCAAAAGCGGATAGGCAGCCATTCCTCTGGGACGACGGTTGCCCGCCGCCTCGCGCGACACACCCGGGGCACGGGCTGAAAACGACCCATATGCGCCCCCTATTCGGTCTTGCTCCAGGTGGGGTTTACCCTGCCGCTTGCCTCTCGGTTCGCGCGGTGCGCTCTTACCGCACCCTTTCACCCTTACCCACGTCAGACGCGGGCGGTCTGCTCTCTGTGGCACTTTCCCTCGGCTTGCGCCGGGCGGACGTTATCCGCCACCTTGTTTCCATGGAGCCCGGACTTTCCTCCAGCGTACTTGAAGCACGCCGGCGACTGCCCGACCGTCTGGCCAATCGCTTCATACGCGCATTAAAGACGCGAATCGAGTGCCTTTAGAAAAAGGCCTGAAATCCGAGGTAAATACTGCCGGACAAGACGGCGGCAGTCGGGACCGTTATAAGCCACGCTGCTATAATAGTCAGGAAGTGTTGACGGCGAACCAAGCGGCGATGTTTGCCAACATAGATTGGGCGTTCATTCGCGGGCACAGCATTCATCGCGTTCCGACGAACATATTCGCGGCGACGCTTCGAGTTTGCCGTATACCATTCGCGGAAGAAGCCGACACCGAATACGGCTCCGACGGCGATATGAGTCGAACTGACGGGCAGGCCGAGAGCCGAAGCGACAATCACCGTAATCGCGGCAGATAGCGCTACACAGAATGCCCGCATGGGGTTGAGCTTAGTAATCTGCGCGCCAACCATGTTGATGAGTTTCGGACCGAAGAGAACGAGCCCGAAGGAAATGCCCCCTGCTCCAATAAACATGACCCAAAGGGGAATACCGACAGCTGAAGAGACTTCGCCCGTTTGAATTGTTGATACGATGGCTGCGAGCGGACCGATGGCGTTGGCAACATCGTTGGCACCATGGGCAAAAGACAGAAGCGCGGCGGAAAAGATCAGTGGCACTTTGAATAGTTGTCTGAGTGAGTGATTGCGGTTTTCCATGCCTTCGGACTGACGCCTGATAAGCGGATTGGTCACGACCCAGGTGATTAGGAACGCCGCAAGACCAATAAGAAGCGCTTGGGACAGATCAATCGAAACGATCTTCTTCAGACCCTTCATAGCAAGATAAGCAGCAAAGGAGCCGGCCATAATAGCCACAAGCATTGGCACCCACCTGCGCGCAGCCGCAATCTTGTCATCGCGATAGATGATTGCCGTCTTGATGAATGCAAGGAAGCCTGCAGCGATGATGCCTCCCAGCATTGGAGATATCACCCAACTGGCCGCGATTTGCGCCATAGTCGCCCAATCGACAGCGCTAAAGCCTGCTGCTGCGATGCCGGCGCCAGCCACTCCGCCGACAATCGAATGAGTGGTGGAGACCGGTGCGCCCACCACAGTCGCAATATTGATCCAGAGCGCCGCCGAAACGAGGGCCGACATCATCAGGGTTACGAACACACGTGAGTCCGCTACCTGCTCTGGATCAATGATGCCTTTGGAAATAGTTCCAACGACATCGCCGCCCGCAATAAGTGCGCCTGCACTTTCAAATACTGCAGCGATTATAAGTGCGCCGACCAGTGAAAGCGCACGAGAGCCCACCGCGGGGCCGACATTGTTGGCGACATCATTCGCACCGATGTTCAGCGCCATGTATGCGCCAATCCCGGCTGCTACGCCAATCAGCAGCGACCCTTCATAATTGCCGGTGAAGGCCAAAGTGGCCAGCGTGCAGATTGCGATGAATGTGACAGCCAGACCGATCGGTACGATAGAACGCGAAATAGTCCCCGTTGCGCGGGTCACCTTGTCGATCTTTGCAAGGTCCTTATCAAGTGTCGGCTTGATCGGAACTTGATCTGTCATGGGCAGCCCGCTTCGTGTCCCTTAAATTGCGTTCAAAAGGATAGAGCAGCCCCGGTCAATCCCGCTTGGCACCTATGTCGCGGTATTTTTCAGGATAGCGGTTTTCACCACACGAATTCTGACACAAAAGCGTCGCACTACCCACTAAGACGACGGATTTTTCGCCTCAGCGGCGAACTGATCTGCAACCGCAACGGCAGTGGCAATTGTCTTCCAGCCCGCTTGACCTGTGACCCGGTCCGGCTGCCAGCGGCGCTGGAAGGCTGCGACGACCGTTTCCGTAACTTTGTCATATGTGCCTGTCGCTTCGATATCATAACCAATGGAGGCGAGAGTTTCCTTAAACAGCAGCACCGCATCGCCTTCATAACGCGGCCCGAAGCCCGCTCCCATCATCTCATCACCGGAAGGTGCTTCGGGCCAGATACCCAGGCCATGTTCGGCCAATCGCTGCCATGGAAAATGCTCACCCGGATCGATCTTTCTTCCTGGTGACACGTCAGAATGGCCGACAATCCGACTTCGTGGAATGGCATGACGACCTATAATATCCCGAGAAAGCTCAATCACACTTTCAATCTGCTCCTTGGGGTATGGCGGTAAACTTCCGTCGGCCAAGGGTACATTATGCCCGCCATTGACGATTTCGATGCCGACGGAGTGGGAATTTAGGTCGGTATCGCCCTGCCACGATCCTACTCCGGCGTGCCAGGCACGCTTTTCCTCATCGACGAGCTGAGTAACTTGGCCGTCTTCCCAGACCATGTAGTGAGCGGACACTGCCGCTTCGGGGTCGCAAAGACGTTTAAGGGCGGCCTCGCCAGTCTCCATGCCCGTATAGTGGAGCATCAGCATATCCACGGGGACCTGGCGTTGGTTGTAGTTTGGGCTTTGGACGCGGGTGATTTTCAAGACGTGCCGCTCCCGAGCTTTTTACCGAGTGCGGCTTCCGGCATTTTTTCATTTGCCCTGATGGCTATGACAAATACGCCGCCCAGTGACACAATTGCCCCCAATATGAGCTGAAGAGAAATCGGCTCAGAGAGCAGAATTATACTTAGAACGACCCCCCAAATCGGCGTCATCAGAGTCAGCGGCGATAGTAGCGAAATATCGTACTTCTTGATCAATACATAAAACCCACCATGACCGAAGATGGACACTCCGATGACCGCAAAGGTGGTAGCGGCGAACACTATCCATCCCCCACTTGTATAGGCCTGCCATTGTCCACCCTCGGTAGCGGCAGAAAGCATGAAAAGCGGAGCAAAGGAGAATATCCCGATCCATGCCTGCAGCTGCAGGGCTGATATTGGCTGCATGCGTTTCATCAGTATTCCTCCCACTGAACCTATGAACGCAGAAGCCACAATGTACAGCAGCCCCGACGATATTCGGAAACTATCCGGATCCACCGCAATCAGCATCACACCTGCAAATGCCAAGCATATCCCAAGAGCCCGACGCCAACCGACCTTCTCTCCCAGAAAAATCATGCTCATTAAAGTCGAAAACGGAACTCCCAGCTGCCCGACAATCGCCGCTGCACTCGCTTCAGCGTTCGCGAGTCCGACAAATAGAAGAGCGAAATGTCCAGATCCGATAAAGAAGGAAATCAAAAAGAGGGTTTTGATATCCTTCGGCACCGGTCTCAAAAATGGTACCAAAAGCATACCGACCAGCAGAAATCTGATCGCAGCAAAAAATACAGGCGGTACAGCCGCATCGAAGACGACCCACCGAGTGACTACAATATTGAGCCCCCAGACAAAGCAAACCGCTAAGAGTAGAAGAAAGTCCCGAAACGTCATTAGACGCGATCTAGCAGTGTTCGCAGCTAATCAAATGACTCATTCCCGACAATGTTTGGGGGATACTGCGTAATCTGATTTCGCTATCAGTCGTCCCGGACCGTTTTAAGCCAGTATCGTTGCTCAATTTATTCGACTGTTTGGACGTCCTATTCGACAGTCCATCCGTGGGCTGTCCGGCGAGCTTCCAGGGTAAAGCTGTCACCTTTTCGAGACTTTGTTTCTCGGGACTGGCAAAAAAGCCCATCCTTCACACGCGTGTAACGGATGATGATCGCCGCAAATGCGATGAGGAGACCTAGAAACGCCGTCGCGAGTGCAACAACTCCAGCTCCAAGAATGAAGAGTCCGCCAATCATTAGCCTGCCCATAAGACGCCACCCCCTCTGCAAGAAAGCGACGAGGTTCGAGATAAATACGGGCGCAGGGCCAGCAGTGCCGTTAGCGGTCATAATAAATCCTCTTGGACTGACAATGTGGTGGCTTCCGGATGATCCGTCAATCAGGTCTTACGAGCAAACCCCGTTCCACACGGATTTTTGCATA
>JBCCIW010000140.1:0-8331 GCA_039028055.1 Pseudomonadota bacterium
CGCCAAATCTCGGACCCGAGGCGACCAAACTGGGATAGATTGTCTTCGTAGGTTCCTGGAATCTCTGTCGCGAGGAATTCGGAATAAAGCGCCCATCCTTCGATGTAGGCGGTGAATCCTGTCTGTGTCCGGAATGTAGGTATGCCCTCAAGCTCCTGAGCGATGGCGATCTGCATATGATGACCAGGCAGGCCCTCATGGTAGGCGATGACCTCGAGTTCGCGTTTCGGCATCGCCTTCATGTCTGAGAGGTGGGCGTAATAGACGCCGGGCCGGGAGCCATCCGGGGTGGACGGGAAGTAATGCTGAGCGGCTCCGTCCTGTTCGCGAAATGGTTCGACTCTTCTGACGACCAATTCTGCTTTCGGCAAGAGTCCGAAGTATTCCGGGAGCTTTTCCTCGATGTTATCGATCGCTGCCGTAGCGTCGTCGATATAGCCCTGACGACCCTCATCGGTATTTGCGAAGTAGAGCGTTTCATCCTCTTTGTTGTCACGGAGGTAGTTGAAGTACTCTCTCAGCGTTCCTTCAAAGCCTTCAGCTTCCTTGATCGCTTCCATCTCTGCGCGAAGGCGCGCGACTTCGGAGAGGCCGATCTCATGGATCTCATCTGCAGTCAGGTTCGTTGTCGTTTGATTGGCGAGGCGCTCGTTGTAATATGCAATCCCGTTCGGAAGTGCGCCGACACCGGTGGCGATTTCAGGCGCATTCAAAATATCTTCTTCCTGCCAAGCTATTAGCCTTTGATAGGCAGGCTGCCATTTTTCCAGCAGCGCGGCTTCTCCATCCGAAAGCAGGCTGTCAGCCTGTTCTTGCGTAATCGTTTCAGCTTCTCGCAATGTCTCGACCTTGCGAGTGAAGTCGGCCCAGATATCGCTGGGGTCGCCATCATCGAATGGTGCACCGGTAATGATCTTGTTCGCCTCTTCAATCACTTGCTCAAATGAAAAGCGGGGAGGGCGCACGCCAGCGGCAGCATTCTCCTTTGACCTCGCAATAAGTTGGTCCAGTACGCGACCAGTTTCGCCAATTCGCGAGACATATGCTTCCATTTGGTCGTAGGACGTCGACGGATGAAATGAGATCAGCAGCTGCGGGAAGAACGCGTGAATCGCCTGCATTTGCTCGAAAATGTACCCGTTAGTCCGAAATTCCGCTGCAGCTTCGGCCTGCTGAAGCTGATATTCCCAGATATCGAACGACGTTTGTGCTTCGGGATCCAAGGCAGCGTAATCAAAGCTGGCCTTCATTTCGGCGACGCTTGCCCGTTGCCATTCGAGTTGCTCCTCCTCCGCTTCAACGGACGCGTCATCAATTTTATCGAGGTTGGTGGTTCGCCCTAGAAATGTCTGCTGAATTGGGCTGAACGCCAGCTGTTCTTCGAACTGCTCTTCAAACCAGGCATTGATGCGTTCGGTCTCGCTTGCGGCTTCCTGTTCGGTCGCGGCCTGAGTTTCGGCCCTATTATTGTTGTTACCATCACCTCCGCACGCAACAAGGGCTGTTGAAGCGAGAAGCACTGTCAGAAAGGAACGCATGAAAAGGTCTCCGAGTATTCGATCGGGTATCTATCGTAAAACGATATTGAGTTGTAAATGGCGACCTTATGCAGCATGCGGATGTTGGCGTGAGATTTCCACCCAATTGTCTGCGGCGTTCTGCTTATTCGGTCCTTTGGTACGCGCGTCTGAATTGACGCTTTGGAAATTGTGAAGATCGATAACGAAACGGATCGACCCAGACAGCGCTCAGAAAAATAATTTATCTAAAACAGACCTTTATCTCAGTCGGAAGGTGATCACGTTTTATGGTGTTCTGAAATATTCTTCTTATGTGCCAGTAATGTTCCGTTAACATCAAATTGTGGACAAGCGGAAGATTCATGGTTTCCCATAGCTTCCCACTTCTTCCTATGTTAGCCCAAATTATTGCATAATCAGCCCAAATCGAGGCTGACATATATACAGGGGCTAGGCTGGTGTTTTCGTCAAACCACGACAGCGCAATCGATGCGAAGGGCCGGGTATCTGTGCCGGCACCCTTCCGTGCGGCGCTTGGTGGGGCGAACCATGTGCATGTCTGGCCGGCGTTTGATGGGAAGATTTGCCTCGAAGCTGGCGGAGACGAGCTTCAAGACTACTACAAATCCATTCTGGCACAGATGCAGCCAAGCAATCGCGCCCGCGAAGCCATCGCTCATGCGGTGTTTGGTCGGAGCGTTCAGCTCAAGATGGATGAACCCGGTCGAATAAAGATACCAGAAGCAATGCTTGATGGCGCTGGAATTACTAAGACCGTGAAGTTCGTGGGGGCTGTTGATCGCTTTCGGATTTGGAGCCCTGAGCAGTATGAGGCGTACGATACTCAGATGATCGCGCTCGCTCGCGAAAGCATGGATGCGCTTGATGAGCCGTTCAAGGCGGCACTCGACTCTGGTTCACTCCCCGGCAGCTCGCCCCGTAACGGTGGAGAGCGCTGATGTTGGGCCATACTGGACATGTTCCTGTAATGCTGCCCGAGGTGCTGGCCAATCTGAAGCCTGCTGATGGGGAGGTTTATGTGGACGGCACCTTTGGTGCGGGAGGCTATACTCGCGCCATTTTGGCAGCCGCAGACTGCCGCGTATTTGGCATTGACAGGGATCTCGAGGCGATCGAGCGGGCAGAAGTGCTTGCCGCAGAGGAGAAAAGTTTCACTCCCCTCTTTGGTCGCTTTGGGCGAATGGATGCGCTTGTAAACGACGTCGGCGCGCACTCCGTTGATGGGGTCGTTCTTGATATCGGTGTGTCGTCTTTTCATCTCGATGAGGCCGACCGCGGATTTTCCTTTCAGAAAGACGGCCCGCTCGACATGCGCATGGGGCAGTCGGGGCCAACAGCCGCGGATGTCGTTAATACGCTTGGCGAGAGTGATCTTGCTGACGTTTTCTATAGGCTTGGCGAAGAGCAAAAGTCACGACGGATCGCAAGGCGCATCGTTCAACGGCGGTCCGATCGTGAATTCGAGACTACGCTTGATCTTGCGGATACGATCGATGAGGCCGTCGGTGGTCGCCGAGGTGCCAAGATTCATCCGGCAACCAAAGCCTTTCAGGCTATCCGAATGTTTGTGAATGATGAGCTTGGGGAGTTGGCGCGCGCACTCGTTGCGGCCGAGCGTTTATTGAAGGTTGGTGGTCGCCTTGTTGTCGTAACCTTTCATTCGCTTGAGGATCGTATTGTGAAGTCCTTCATGCGGAACCGTTCTGGTTTGTTGTCCAGCGGATCGCGGCATACGCCGGCCCGCCCAAAAGGGAGCGCGCCAAGTTTTGAGCTCGCAACGAAGAAGCCGATATCTGCGAGCGTGGAAGAGGCAGCTCACAACCCCCGTTCGCGATCAGCGAAACTGCGGGTTGCGTACCGCACAGAGGCAGAGCCCTGGGGTGGTGAAGGTTGGTCCGGAATTCAATTGCCGGATCTGAGTGATTTGGAGGTCAGCTAGATGAGTCAAAAAGCCTTCATATTCGGATTGATCGTGGCCGTGATCCTGGTCGTGGGGCTTTATCGCGCCAAGGATGGCGCGCGCCAATCCAGCGCGGAGATTGCTCGGTTGGAGACAGAGATAGCCGAAGCCTATCGGCAAAAATCCCTTCTTGAAGCCGAGCTTGCGCATATGAGCCGGCGCGAGTGGATAGAAGCATATGCGCGCGAGCAGCTCGGTATGGGGCCTGCGCGCGCAAATCAGATCGCAACAGAATTTAATCTGGATGTTCTGGTTGGTGAGGCGGTGAGGGATCGCGCGCCTGCTCCGAGTTCAGCGGAGGTCGATATCGCTCAATGAATTCTGATCAGGGGCATATCGGTTTCGCGGGCGTGTCGCGTGCTGCGCTCGTTGCGGCGGCATTTGCCGCAACGTTTGTTATGCTTGGGTTTCGTGGTGTTCATGTCGCGCTGGCAGGGCAGGGTCTCCCGGCCGCACTTGTAAGTGGCGGCGAGCTTGGTGCGCCTAGGGCTGATATAATAGACAGAAATGGAGAGTTGCTTGCGACCTCGGTAACAGCGTACTCGCTTGTGGCAGACCCTCTTACTATATGGGATCCCGAGCAACTGGTTGCGCAGCTGATGACCATACTGCCGACCTTGGAGCGGGATGCTCTTGTTAGGAAGCTCAGTAATCGAGAGCGCCGATTCGAATGGGTTGAGCGTGGTCTCACGCCTCGTCAGATGCAGGCTGTCTTCGACCTCGGTCTAGAAGGTCTCAGTTTTCGGCTCGAGAACCATCGCGTCTATCCTCGTGGTTCGCAGGCTGGGCATCTCCTAGGTCATGTGGACGTAGATGGGGTGGGGCGTATGGGTGTGGAGCGCGCATTCGATGCGGAGCTTTCAAGGAACGAGGAGCCCCTTCAGCTTACCATTGATTCCGGCATTCAGTTTGCTCTTGAACAAGAGCTGTCAGATGCCGCAGAGACGTTCGGCATTGAAGGTGCTGCTGGTGTCGTTATTGAGGCTGCGAGCGGTGAGATTCGCGCTTTCGCAAGCTGGCCAGCCTACGATCCAAACCGTCCTGAAAAAGCAACTGACGCGGAGCGGCTTAACCGTGTGTCCGGGGCTGTGTTTGAGCTCGGCTCGATCTTCAAGCCATTCACCATTGCCGCTGCCCTTGAAGCTGATGCGATCCAGGTCGACGACGTCTTTGATGTGCGTCGACCGATAGTTGTGGCGGGCAAAGCCATTACCGATACACATCGTGGCACCGCTGATATGTCGGTCACGCAGATTGTGGCAGAGAGCTCAAATATAGGCACGGTGCAGATCTCTCAGCGCCTTGGCGGCGAGGTCTTGCGCCAGGCGTATCAGCGGTACGGACTGTTCGACCGCGCTCCGGTTGACTTTGGTGTTTCCGCCGCCCCGCTTTTGCCGCAACACTGGGGAGAGTTGGAAGAAGCCACGATCAGCTATGGACATGGCATTGCCGTTACGCCGCTATCCTTTGCTGCTGCATTTGTGGCGTTTGCAAATGGTGGTGATGCATCGCGGTTGCATGTGCGTGCGGGCGATCGTGATGCGGACGGGGAGACTGAGGAAGTTTCTCGCAGCATAATTACTCGCGGGGCTGCTGAGCAGGTTCGGGAGATGCTTCGCGCGACCGTTACTGATGGGACTGGAGCAAGCGCAGACGTACCCGGTTTCCAGGTCGCAGGTAAAACCGGCACCGCGGAGAAACCAATACCTGGTGGATACGCGGTCGATAGAAATATAACGAGTTTTGCCGCTCTCTTTCCTGCTAGCAGCCCTGAATATGTCGTATTAATCGTACTCGATGATCCCCGGGCAGGAGAGGGCGAAGGCGCGACGGCGGCTTTCAATGCCGCTCCGACAGCTGGGCGAGTAATCGAACGCATTGCGCCGCAACTCGGTGTGATGCCTGTGCTCGACTTGGGTCCTCAGGATGCGCGCGCCTCGACAACGAGGAGAGCGCTGTGAAGCTGGGAGAGATTTTCGATACGTATCCGGATAATGCAGGCAAGCTTGAAGTTGCTGGGATAACGGCTGACAGCCGAAAGGTTGCGCCTGGCTTTGTATTCTCGGCGCTTCAGGGTGTTGCCGCAGACGGGCGAGACTACATTCCTCAGGCGATCAAGAACGGAGCTATTGCTGTTCTTGGACATAACTTGCCTGCGAACTTGTCAGTCACCGGTATTGACGTTGATGAGCCCCGCCTGGCCCTTGCCCATGCTGCTGCTCGGTTCTATCCGCATCAGCCAGAAACTGTTGTTGCGATCACCGGCACTAATGGCAAAAGCTCGACGGTCGACTTTTTACGCCAGATTTGGGCGGCCTCCGGACGCAAGGCAGCGAGTATGGGCACGCTTGGTGCCATCGGTCCGAGCGGGACGATTGATCTTGGCCATACGACGCCGGACCCCGTTGCAATTCATCAGACTTTGAACACGTTGGCGAACGAGGGTGTAACTCACGCTGCCATGGAAGCTTCCTCTCATGGTCTCGTGCAGTATCGACTGGATGCTGTGCGACTCTGTGCCGGCGCATTCACCAATCTAACTCAGGATCATCTCGACTATCATCCGACGTTTCAGGACTACCGGGCTGCCAAGCTTCGTCTTTTTACGGAGCTTCTTCCCAAAGGTGCGCCGGTTGTTATCAATGCTGACAGTGACGAGAGAAGCGCATTCGAAACTGGTGCAGGTGCTGCCGGACTGGACATTGTATCTGTTGGCTGGCGCGGCGCTGATCTCAAGATTGCTGAGCTGATGCCGAAAGCCACGAGCCAGAAGCTCTTTTTGAGCTGGCGAGGCGAAGAAGCCGAAATTGATCTTCACCTGATTGGTGAATTTCAAGCGCTGAACGCCCTGACCGCCGCTGGTCTTGCCCTCGCCTTGGGAGACAGCTTTGCGGATGTCGCAAATGGCATGGCATCCCTTAAGCCCGTGAAAGGCCGGATGGAGTTTGTGGGAGAAACAGATTCGGGAGCTGGGGTCTTTGTCGATTACGCCCACACTCCCGACGGCCTTGATACGCTACTTCGAGCGGCCCGCCCCCATACCGCAGGAAAACTGGTTTTGGTATTTGGTGCCGGTGGCGACCGTGACCCTTACAAGCGCCCATTGATGGGCGAGGTGGCAGCACGTCATGCCGATCAGATTATTATAACCGATGATAATCCTCGCTCCGAAAACCCGGACAGTATTCGCGATGCGATTTTGGAGACCGCCGGCGATGCAGACAATATTAGCGATCGCGGAGAAGCTATATTCGAGGGCGTTCGACGTCTTCAAAGCGGAGATACACTTTTAATCGCTGGCAAAGGCCATGAGACCGGGCAAATCGTGGGCGACACGATTTTGCCATTTTCTGATCAGGAAACCGCCCTCAAAGCACTGGAGGCGGCCGCATGACTGAATATCTTTGGACATCTTCGGATGCTGCGACTGCCACGGGTGGAGCTTCGTCTGCCAGTTGGCTCGCCTCCGGTATCTCGATTGATACGCGCACGTTGCAGCCGGGCGACCTCTTTGTTGCTCTCAAGGATGTGCGTGATGGACATGACTTCGTGCCACAGGCTTTCGAGGCGGGCGCTTCGGCTGCGCTGGTTTCCCAACCTGTTCAGGGTGTTGGTGGCCCTGTGCTCATGGTGGAGAGCGTTCTGCCCGCGCTCGAAGCCATGGGCATTGCCGCCCGGGCTCGCTCGGAAGCGGTGCGGGTTGCTGTGACGGGATCTGTTGGGAAAACCAGTGTGAAGGAAATGCTGGCGCAGATTTTTCGCGCCCATGGCGAGGCGCACTGGCCCGAAAAGAGCTTCAATAATCATTGGGGCGTGCCATTGACCCTGGCGCGCATGCCGCAAGGAACTGAGCGCGCCGTCTTCGAGATTGGCATGTCGACGCCGGGAGAGATTGCCCCGCGTAGTCAGATGGTGAGGCCCCACGCAGCGATCATTACCAAAATTGCCGCTGTGCACCTCGAAGGCGTCGGAACGATTGAAGGTGTCGCCGAAGAGAAGGCGGGTATTTTTGCCGGACTGGAATCAGGTGGTGCTGCTATTCTGCCGGGAGAGGATGAATTTTTCCCGGTTTTGAAGGATCGCGCACTTCAGGCTCAAAGCGATGCGGAAATCCTGACTTTTGGCACTGAGGCTGGCAGAGATGCGCGCGTCGTCAGTTACGAAAGTGATGGACATGGTACCAGGGCGTCGATTGATGTCATGGGAACGGTTGTCTCCATGCCGCTGCAGGCCGGGGGTGCTCATTGGGCGACCAACGCTGCCATTGCCTTGCTCACGAGCGTTGCAACAGCGAAGCTCTCGGCCGAAGAGGCGGCGGAGGCCTTGTCTGACTTCACGCCGCCACCTGGCCGCGGTCAGGTCGAACAGCTGCCCCTGCCGTCGGGCGGTCAGTTCACACTTGTTGACGATGCCTATAATGCCAATCCGACAAGTATGCGGGCGGCGCTCACGGCATTGTCATCAAGACCCGCGCAGCGACGGCTTGTGGCACTGGGTTCCATGGGTGAGCTGGGACCGGATTCCCGCATCATGCATGCGGGACTTGCGGAAGATGTAATGAATTCAGGGGCCGAAGCGGCATGGCTATCTGGCGACGACATGCAGGCGCTGGCCGATGCCCTGCCCGGCACGATTCAGAAACACTGGGCCGTCAAGGCAGATGATCATCTGGAAGACGTGAAAATCTCACTCTGTGACGGCGATACACTCTTGATCAAAGGCTCGAATAACTCCCGGATGGGGACATTCGCAGATGCTTTGCGCCAATGGAGCGCTGGCACGGATGAAACGGTGATGGACAGCGGCGCAGAAAACGCTGCAAGGGGTCGA
>JBCCIW010000141.1:0-8252 GCA_039028055.1 Pseudomonadota bacterium
TGCGTCCATGTTCTTTGCGCTGGACGGCAGCGGGTCGATTGATCCCGCAGAGTTCGCCAAAATTGACAGCGCCGCATACAGTGCCGCGACCGGCGAACTGACGTTGTCCTTCGTACCGGGCGTAACGTCCTTCGATGGCGCGGTTGCCATATATCCTGCGCTCTATGAAGACTATGACGTCGACCGGGCAATCAACGGTGATCCGTTCTCGGCAGATGGCGATTTCTTCGGAGCGGACCTGAACGTCGCTCTGACGACAACGGACGGCAACACTGTCACAACAAGTGATCGCACGGTCGACGCCACCTTCGACGTTGACGTCGATCCTATAAACAACACGGCATTCGTTTTGTCGTTCCCGCAAGGCAACGAGCAAGTGGTTGACGATGCAGGCGGCATTCTTCAGTTTGCTTTTCTACCCTTGATCGAAGACACGGATGGGTCAGAGACAATTGTATCGGCTGTTATTCGAGACGTACCTGCAGGTATAACAGTCTATGCCCGTCCTGTAGGCGGCAATATTCTGACGCCAAAAGAACCGGCACTTATAACCGAAGTGAACCCTGACGGTACCTTGGACTGGAGCCTTGACACAGACCAATGGCTTACTCTGGAATTTCGGGGCATTCCAACGCACTTTGCGGGCCAGTTTCCGATCCAGATTGATATAGTCACCCGAGAAGCCAATGGTGGGACGGGCACCACAACTCTTGATGTCGATGTCGTAGTTGATCCGGTGGCGGACGGTGGGAACCCTTCCGAGACGACCAGCACCTTTGAAGATCAAGCGGTCCTTATTCAAATTGATGGCAACATTATTGACCAGACGCCGGAGTCACGTGAGCGCATTCTCGAAGACATCGAGATTTTCAACGTACAGCCGGACAGTGAAGGTCGTCTGCCTCGGTTCTTTGATGGTCAACCAATCCAAAACGGCGTGACACCGGGCGGTGACCCGACATTTTCCAACGAGATTTCGCCCACCGTAGGAGACGTTTACCTCATTGGTGCCGCGGTTGCGCCCAACCTGCATGTGCTGCCGGGCCAGGACAGCAACGAAGATATCTCGTTCAATGTCCGTGTCATATATACCGAAGTGATCGATCCATCGGAATTTACCACCGGCGCCGGCACCGTTCTGATCAACGTGACCGGTGTCGCGGATGACCCAATTGTCGAAGTGCAAGAAGCAGACCCAGACCTGACGACCGGCGGCATAGACAAAGACTCGATCAATGTCGTCTACCGTCCGGACGAATTCACCGATATGGTAATCAACGAAGATCGCGCTTACGCCTATGCGGGTTTTGACAACCGGGCGATCCCACTGATCCAACGGGTCAGCGATGAGGCGCTGCGCGACGGTTTCGACGTAAACGATGGTGATGCGAACTTCGTTGCTGCGGACCCGCTCAGCGGCGAGCGTACAGAGATTCTGTTTCCGGACGGACAGCCGGACGGTTCCGAAACGGTCTACTACATCATCTCAGATATCCCGCCAGAACTGACGTTTATCGGGGGCTCGCCCATAGATACGTCTGGTGAAAGTTACCTTGTCCCCGGACCGAACCTGCCTGGCGTTGCCGTCCAGTCGCAGGGCGTGACGGAGGTGACTTACTACGACCTGACTTTTAACACGATCGTCGTAGAAGATGACTTTGATTTGGCCACGGTCGATGGACCAAGCGCCACAAGGACTTTCCAGCAGGTTTTGCAAGATCTTGATGCCGAGGCCGGTGCAAGTGTCGGGCAGGAACAGTTTTCAGTTATGGTTTTACCTGCCTTTGGTGGTGGAGGCGACGTATGCCCACCCGATGACCCGCGCCTGCTGCCCATCCCACAGTTGAAAATTCCTGACGGAACGGAGTTTTTCGAAGACGAAGCTAATGAATTTCAGTTAATGATCGTGGCTGAGGGTCCATGGACCAGCATCGGCGATCTGACCAACTTGCCGGAGGGTGTAAACGGGGACTTTGGCTTTGGTCTGACTTTGCCACCGGGTGGGTCGCTGTCGTCCCAGCCCCCCGGCGGGGTTCTTTTCGATCCGATTACAGGTCAGTACGCGATTGATTTCGCAGTGTTGGGTCAGGACCCGAATGACCCGACGATGACCGAAGGTGTGCTGATTTATACGCCGCCGTTACACGAATCCAGCCCGGAAAATCCGTTCTTTGATCCAGGTACCGGCTTGGATGAAACACTGGGTGACCAGGACCCGTATGACAATCTGCCCGTCATTGAAACGACATCGGTTTTGAACAACTTCACCTGTAATGTCTTCACCAACGAAACGAATACGTTGAGCCCGTTTATCACGCCTGTTGCGGACGGACCGTCGATTTCAATTGGCGCGCCAACGAACGGCGTGCTCGAAGACAATCTTATCGATTTGAACATCCAGATCACGAGCGTCGACGGGGGTGAGCGCTTGATTGGGGATGTCGTGATCAATCTGTCAGACGATCCGGGCGCCCAGCTTGGGCGAGGGACAGATCCGTCTAACTTCGTGCCAATCGATCCCGACCCCGGCACCGACGGTCAATACACCCTGTCGGTGAATGACCTGGCCGGCTTGTCGGTAAGAGCAACGGAGCATTATAGCGGCAACTTGACCGTTGCGGTGACTGCGACAACGCAGGACATCAATAATGAAACAAGTCAAGGTACTGCAACGCAGGTCGTTCCGATCGAGCCCGTCGCTGACGAGCCCGTCTTTATTTACAATCCGAATCCGATCGATACGGACAATGGATTTCCACTTGTAGACACGTCAGGTCCGATTCCAATTGTTTCCGCTGTGGAAGATCAGGAATTTCTGTTGCGCGAAGTTCTGATCCGCGCGCGCTCCCCCGATCAGGATGGTTCGGAAATTGAGGCGGCGGTGATCGGCCCAATTCCGGATTACCTTGAGATCACGGGCACCAACACCGGTGTGATCGACAACGGCGACAGAACCTTCACAGTCAGTCGCGCAGATATTCCGACGCTGGGGTTGCGGTTGCGCGATGAACACGCGCGTACACCCGATGAGCTGGACGCTGAAATTCTGGCTGAAATTCCTGTTACGATCACGATCAATACGCTGGAATTGGCGAACGCCGATGAAGCAACGGGTTCGACGACATTCATTCTTCGCGTCTACCCGGATGCAGACAAGCCCACGATCTCAGCGTCAATCGATCCTGGCGATGGTATAGAAGACAGCGGGCAGCGTTACACGATAGACTTGTCTGGTGATACGGTTGACCCGCATGAGACGATCGATTTTGAATTGACGTTGCCTCCGGGCAGCCGGTTTTTCATCGGGAATACCGAACAAACAGTTCCGGCAAATGGCATTGTAACCGTTGCAGGGGTGGAGGCTCAAAGCAGCATTTTGCCTGTGGGCAAAACCTTCGTTCCTAGTGATGACCTGTCGTTTATCCCACCAGAAAACTTTGGTGGAGACGTCAGCATCGACGCTGTTGCCATCACTACAGACGTCAGCACGACCTACAGCTTTACCGATACCGAGCGGTCCGATGCCGCAGAATTGAATCTTGCAATCACACCAAGCGGCGATCTTGAGATCACCGTGCCGACCGACCCCGTCGAAGTTCCAGAAACGGATGCAGACGTGACGTTGGCGCCCAAAGACTTTGCCGTTCTTGATGTGACTGACAACATCCCGAACAGTGATGGCTCCGAAGAGATGGTAAGCGCCGTAACGGTTCAGATCGACGACGTGCCAGAGGGCACAACCTATACGACGCTGGGTGTTACGACGCCTGTCGCTGGAACGAACTTGCTGATCGAAAATCTGTCTGAGGATCAATATGACGATCTTGTCATCACGTTCCCCGCCGACTATTCGACGAATGGCATATTGCCTGGAGATGATGCGCTTTTGGAGGTCGTGGTTTCGGCCCGAACAAATGAGTTTGCAGCAGGCGATCCGGACGTTACCGCCAGTTTCGAGCTTTCGGTTCCGGGAGAAGAGGATTTGTCCGTTACCGTTCCGTCGGAGATCTTTGTTGCGGAAACAGACGAAGCGGAACTTACCATTGCTTTGAACATCGCCGCTTCGGTGACGGACACTCAAACAACGCCGTCAGAAACTCTGGAAAACACTGTCGTAACGTTCAGCTCTGCATTGCCGGACGGAAGCAGACCTGCGAACCAAGGAACGTTGTCAGCAGATCGCACCACACTCACCTTCGCGCGCGGATCACTGACACCTGATGCATACGCGATGGCGATCACGATGCTAGGTGTGATCGTGCCTGGCACTTTTGCGACCTCGCTACTAGGCAATACAGTGGAGGTGACTACAAGTCACTCTGATACGGACACAAATGCCCTGGGCCCTGTCGCATTCGACGTTGTTGTGAACGAGCGCCCGGAGATCACCGGTCCGGTGGATTTGCCGGAGACCTTTGACACCTCAACCGTATATACCTTCACGCAGCTTCTGGCGAATGCGACCGATGCGCAGGCCACTACCATTGACGGCGCAAGCGTCTCGTCACCGGACAATGATGTGCAGGTTTCAGTCGTTGGAGAAGACGTGACGGTCACTGTACCCGCCGGCTACGTTGGTACACCTGTGCTGAATTACGACGTTGTCGACGCAGGAACTCCGCCTGCCACATCCGCAGCCACAGCAAATCTCGACATCGATACGCTTCAGATGCAGGACAGTGGTGTGACCGACATTGGGCCGGATGGCATCACACGAGCGGTGATGACAGACGTTGGAGGTGATGCAGCTCTTGGTGGCACAACCGCGAAAGGCACAAGTGGCGGTGATGCGGTTCTGTACAACGCTGGTTCGTCACCATACGCCGATATTGCTGAATTCGACATGATGGGCGGCTCGGACCTGGTAGATCTGACGGGAGCAACGGCAGGATACAGTGTGCTTTTGGGCGCAGGCGAGGACGTCGCGATCGGCTCCAGCGGAAACGATTTGCTTGAGGGAGGCGCGGATCAGGATACCCTCACCGGCGGTGATGGTGCAGACATTTTTGTCCTTTCCAGCGGACCGGTAACCATTGAAGATTTCATTACGGATTACAACCTTGCGGAAGGCGATCGAATTGACCTGACTGCAGTTGTGAATGGTATCGACGACATCACGGGAATTGTTGAGTATGATCCGAATACAGGAAACTTGGACGTATCCGGATCAACCGCGTTCAACGTGGAAAACGCTCCGATGTCCATGCCGATCCAGGTCGAGGTCATTTTCGAAGACAGCATGGGGGCTGCACAAACTGCTCTTGTTTAGCGCTCGCGCATCGCTTCCAGCCGGGCTTTGCGCAGCGGCTTCAGAAGATAGTCAAGCACAGTGCGTTCGCCGGTCAGGATATCGACGGAGGCAACCATGCCGGTGCGGATCTCATGAACCTCGCCATTGCGCGCAAGCGAATTCGTTTCGGTCCGAACGATGATCGGGAAATAGGTCTCGCCTGTGGTTTCATCGCGTTCGGCATCGGCGCCGATGCGAACAACGCGCCCGTCTAGGGCGCCATAGATTGTGAAGTCAAACGACGTCAGTTTTACGTTTGCGGGAAGGTCCAGCCGGATAAAGGCAATATCTTCTGGTCGAACGCGTGCTTCAACCTCCAATGCGTCATCTGCGGGCACGATGCGCGCGACTTCCTCCCCCGGCGCGATAACAGATCCAAGCGTGTTGACGTTAAGAACCGACACGATCCCTTCCACAGGTGCGCGCAGATTGGTGCGCTGAACAACGTCAGACGCGCGCTTGAGCGTCTCGTTCAACACGCTCAGTTCATTCAGTGTTTCGGATCGCTCTGCATTGATCTCGGCACGGCGGTTCAGGTTCAATTCTTCAACGCGCGCTTGTGCTTCGGCGAGTGCGGTCGTTGCTTGAGCGCGCTGGCTGGTCACCGCGTCGCGCTCTTGCCGCTTTGCAGTACGCTCGCGTTCGATCGGAATAATCTGGGCACGCGGTACAACCCCGGACTCGGTCCGCAACTCGATTTCTTCGTCGAGGAGAACAAGTGTCTCGTCGATGCGCGCCAGTGACGCCGCCAGTTCCTCAATTTCCTGAGACCTTTGTTCGACCTGGGAAACCAGAACCGTGCGCTGAGACAGATCCGCTGCCTGACGGCTGTCGAACAAGGCCAGTTCGCGCAGCGCAAGCGGGTCGTCACCCGTCAGGCCAAGGTCCGAGAAATCAGGCGCATCGCGGTCCAACAGCTCCGCTTCAAGTCGAATAGCGCGTGCCAACATGGCGTCACGCCGTGCGGTGATTTCACCCATGGTCGAAGCCGCACCGGTGTCATCAATTCGGATAAGCACCTGACCGGAGGTGACAGCGTCCCCTTCCGATATTAGAATATCGCGAACGATGCCGCCCTCGAGGCTTTCAACGTTGCGCGCGCGGCCCGATGGCACGACGACGCCTTGCGCGCGCGCCATGACTTCAATCGTCGCCCAAGAAGCCCACGCTACGACAGAAACGGCAAAGGCGACCATCAGAGCCAGAAACAACGTGAGGATCCATCCACGGCCCGCTTTTGGAGCATGCGACGGCGTATCGAAGTTCCAATCTGCGCCACTCATTCCTCAGTCCTCGCTGCGCCGTCCTTCAAGCTTTCCAGAACTTCGTCGCGCGGGCCGTGGCTGTGTAGGGTGCCGCCCACCATAACTGCAACCTCGTGGACAAGGCGCATCAGTGCCATGCGATGGGTCGAGACGACCAGAGTCATTGGGTGGCGTGCAAGCGCGCGCTCTACACCGGCTATGAACATTGCTTCGGACTGCATGTCCATTGCCGATGTGGGCTCGTCGAGGATCAAAACCTTGGGTCTTGGCAAAAGTGCGCGTGCCAAGGCCACCATCTGCCGTTGTCCGCCGGACAGGTTACGCCCGCGTTCGGCGATCTGCATGCCAAATCCATCGGGGTGTCCTGCGGCGATCCGGTCCACGCCTGCATCGCGTGCGGCGCGTAGAATGTCTTCGTCTCGCGCACCGGGCACACCGAAGGCTATGTTTTCAGCCAGTGTTCCAGTGAACAACACCGCCTCCTGCGGGACGAGTTGCACCATTCGGCGCAAGCTTTCCGGAGCGATCTGGCGGACGTTCAGCCCATCCAATAGCACCAGACCTTCGCTTGTGGGCCAAAGCCCCGCCATGACCCGGGTCAGGGTGGTTTTGCCCGCGCCTATGGCGCCTATTATGCCGAGCCGACCTTCCGGCGGTAGGTCGAGTGAAATCGACTTGATAGCTGGGACTTGTGCGCCGGGGTAGTTCAGCGAGACATCGCTCAGTTTGATTGCGCCGTGCCGGCCTGTCGCGTTCAGCTCGCGCCCATGCGCCGAGGCATCAGATCGCTGTGACATAAGCCGGTTGACCGAAGCGAGCGTGGAGAGGGCAAAGCTGCCACGCACAAACAAACCCGCGACCGCAGCCGTAGGAGCAAGGGCACGACCGGACAGGATCATTGCGGCAATAACCGCACCCATGGTGATCTGTCCTTCTAGCGCCAGATACACGCCGATGATGACGACGCCAATGGACGACGCTTGCGTGGCAAATGCGCTGAATGTGGTTGCAAAAGTTGCGAGGCGCCGACTTTTCGACTGGGCAACAGCGGCTTCCCCACTTTGCTGTTCCCAGCGTGTCTGCATGCGCCCATGGCCTGCCACAGCTTTTAAGGTTTCGATCTCTGCAACCGATTCCGCGGCAACAAGAGACTTTGCACCACCCGTTGCACGGTTGCGTTCGGAGGCCCCGCGCAATGGTCTCAGAACCAAGAGCCCCATGATCAAAACAAGCGAAAGCGCCAGAGCAGGTGGGTAGGCAAGCGGGCCACCGATCAAATAGATCAGGCCGATGAACACGAAAGCAAAAACAAGGTCGATCATGCTCGACAGTGTCTGAGACGAAAAAAACTCAGCCACCTGCTCGTAATCCTTAAGGGTGTTGATCAGGCTGCCCGATGGCGGCACATCGCTTTCCAGTCCCAGGTTCGAAACATGTCTGAAAACTGATGCCGACGCGGCTGCGTCGACCTTGCGCCCGACCCGGTCGATAATAGTCGAGCGCAGCAGCTTTAGCCCTGCATCAAACACCAGCGCAATCGCAACACCGGTCACCAGAGACCAGAGCGTTGTGATGGCCGCATTCGGAAAAACCCGGTCGTAAACGTTCATTGTGAAGAGCGGCACGGCAAGCGCCAGAAAGTTTATCAACACCGAAGCAAGCGCGACTTGAGTGTATTCGGGCCAGTACTGTCGTAA
>JBCCIW010000142.1:0-8244 GCA_039028055.1 Pseudomonadota bacterium
ATCTCGCCGAGCTGCCAAGCGTGCCAGATCCATATCGTTGCGAGGGACAGGGCTGCCGCGTTGACCGCGAAAAACATCCCAAACGCACTCAGCATGGGTCTCCGGTTCGCCCCCCCGGATTCCTGTACTATTTCCATAATGACGATGTTTAAAACAGAAAACGTTCAACGGTCGGATAAATCAAAAGATGAAATTCCACCTTTCATGAATTTCATGTTGGCCTTGCGTTACCCATTGATCTGAGCAGCCCTGCCTCTAAGACCAAGTGATTGAAAAATCAGAGGGAGCGTGAGCTATGGCAAAAGGAAGTATGCCCGTGATCGTTGGGGCCGGGCAGGCGGTGAGTCACTGGAGCGCCGAAGATGGTGTTGAAGCCGCTCCGAGCTACATTTCCCTTTCAGCGCAGGCTAGCGAGCTCTCTCTCTCTGGCATACCCGATAATAGTGCCGCCACAGCAATTGATACAATCGCCATGGTGCGGGTATTTGACGACTCGATCCCGAATTATCCCTATCCATATGGACGGGCAGAGAATCTGCCGCGCGCTTTAGCAAAGGCGATCGGCGCAAATCCAGCCCATGCCATCTACGCGTCTACGGGCGGGCAAAGCCCGCAGAGCCTCGTCAACGAAATGGCAGCGCGCATCCATGCGGGTGAGAGCGAGATGGCCTTGGTTACAGGAGCTGAGGTGATTGGTGCAGCAAAGACGGCACGTCGTGCGGACATCAAGATTGATCTCTCTGACGAAACAGGCGGGCAGCTCGAAGATCGCGGGATGGGTGACATGCTGTTGAGTCGGGGGGAGATAAAGCACGGCCTTGTAACTCCGGCTTTTTTCTATGCCCTGTTTGAAAATGCGATTGCCGCCCGTGATGGAGAAACGCGATCACAGCATCGTCGTACCATGTCGGAACTCTTCAAACCATTTTCCGAAGTTGCTGCAGAAAATCCCTATGCGCAATTCAGAGAGGCCCGCGGCGTAGATTTTCTGGCAAATCCCTCGAAAGAGAACTATCCGTTCGCGGACCCTTTCCTGAAGTGGCACATGGCTCAGGACGCTGTGAATCAGGCTTCATCAGTTGTCATCATGTCAGAAGAAAAGGCGGACGAGTTAAATATTCCATCGTCAGACCGAGTTTACCTGCATGGGGCAGGGGAAGCATCAGATGATTACATTTCGGAACGGCCAAGGCTTGATGGCTCCTGGGCCATGGAGGCCGCGATCAATCGCGCACTCGATCAAGTAGACTGTTCGCCTGCGGATGTTTCAATTCTTGATCTCTATTCGTGTTTTCCATGCGCTGTCTTGAGTGCCTGTGATGTTCTTGGAATTGATCCGAAGTCTGAGGCGCGCGCGCTGACACTTACCGGCGGACTGCCCTTTTTTGGCGGTCCGGGAAACAATTATTCGCTGCATGCCATCGCCAGCATGATGGACACCTGTCGTCAGCAGCCCGCCGCGAAAGGACTCGTCCTGGCCAATGGGGGGTGGATGACAAAAGAAGCCGCAGGGATCTATTCAGCGGCGCGACCAGCCGATTTCTCACCTGTCGAGCCACCTGCAAAACCAGAGGTGAAGCTGTCACCGGCGCTTGGGCCGGCAGAGGGCGTCATTGAAACCTACACTTTGGTGCGTGCACGTGGGGAACCCGCGCAGGCTATCGCGTTTCTTCGCGATGATGCGGGCACGCGATACATAGCCAGCAGCCGAGATCCGGAAGTGCTGGGGAAGCTGGATCAGGATGCGTTGTCCGTGGGCCGATCAGCAAGCATCACCAATGACGGTGAAGTCAACACACTGATCCTTGAATGATATCGCTCACCGCAGATACTTAAAGTGACTAGGCAACCGAGATAAGTTCGTTTCCGAGCGTTGACTTTAGGATCCGCTGTAGAGCCTCTAAATCGTCTATGCTGCGGATTTGATCTATTAGATTACGACAGTTCTTCTGAAGGTCTGCTCGACGAAGCGCATCGCTTCGCTCAGTATCCTCGTCGATTTCACCGACCTGGTCAGGATAAAAGTAGTCTAGCGGACGTTTCAAGACGTGCGCTATTTCATATAGTTTCCCTGACGAGATCCGGTTCACACCGCGTTCGTACTTTTGCACCTGCTGAAATGTAATATTCAGCATCTTCCCCAGCGCTTCTTGTGTCAGCTTAAGTTCTCGCCGCGCGGTTCTAACCTGCATTCCGACATATCTATCTATATCGGTGGGTTGCTTTATTGCCTCATTGGTCAACGTCATTCCCCCTTCGAATTCAGTCGTCTAGTTGAAAAATCAAGCTGATCAGACATCATTTTCAACCAAAGTATATTATTTATGTGCGCTGAAGTTGCACTATTTTATCCTCAACTCATATCTGTGGTTAATTGGCAGATCAAGGACGCCAACAGTGCAAACTGGGAAATTTCTACCTTTTAACGTCGATATTGGCACATCAACTGAAAAAAGTTTGCTTTGGTGCAGCTTTCTTATCCCCATTCCCTAGGGGCATTCTCTGGGGAAAGGTTAACCTTGCCGTTCTGCGAGAGCCGCAAGATTCGATTCGTGGGTGGACTGATCAATTCGGTAGTAGCCGACAGCAATGATCATGATCGTCCATAGGAGCCACAAAAGCCCAGCATAGAAGGCACCTAGCTGCCAGAGTATCGTCGGATCAACGTCGCCGGGCACTGCATTTGGTGGGAAGGCGACAAGGCTCAAAACGACTCCCGCCACGAACCCTCCAATACCCTGATTGGATTTGCGCGTGAAAGTGACAGCAGCATAAAAGACGCCTTCGGAGCGACGACCCGTCTTTAGTTCACTCTGCTCAACAAGGTCAGCAATCATTGAATACAAAACGGCCTGTAATGCGATAATGAGGGCGATATCCAGCGTATTGACGGTCGCGACTATCGGAAACAGGGCAGGGTCCCCGTTCTCCGGCATCAGTCCGAACAGTCTCAGGACTATTGGCATTGGAGCGGCACCAAAGGCCAGGATGCCCAGGAGAATGACCGCTTTCTTTTTCCCCAGCGCGCGCGTAATGCGCGGCGCGATCAGGGTTCCGAGTATTGCGGAGATGATGACCAAAGTGGTCCAGACGAAGATCTCGTCCTGCGAAAACTCCCAGAAGAAAGACAACATCTGAAATGTGAGAGCACCGCTAACACCCGTCGCGATCGCGCCAAAAAGTGTTGCCACAAAAAGAGCGGCGAACGACTTCTCGAAGAGTGTTTCAAAAATCTCCCGGAACGCAGACAGGACGTTCAGGTTAGCCTTGGGCTTCGGAAGTGTCAGCTGTTTCGCGTGATTATGGGTCCCCAGCGCAGACGTCATGATCGCGACGAAAATGACGACCGAGGCAATCACGCCGTAAGTTGCGTAGCCATCGACGTTCTGAATGCCTTCAGGATATTCGTCATTCGGGCGCAGCAAAACGCCAAACATCAGAATCGTCATCGCATTCCCAACAAACCATCCGAAGAACAGTCTGAACGACTGTAGCGTCGTGCGCTCATGATAGTCAGCGGTCAGTTCCGGGAGCAAAGCCGAACTCGGCGTTTCATAAAAAGTGATGAACGTCCGTACAAGGATCGCGGTTGATAGGAGGTACCAGAATAGCGCCCCATCGCTCCAGTCAGGCGGGTTCCAGACGAGGAAGTAAACGAGGGATATCGGAACCGCCGCTGCATACATAAACGGATGCCTGCGTCCCCAGGGAGATCGCCAATTATCGGAAATATAGCCGACAACAGGGTCACTGATCGCGTCAACAATCAGTGCGATAAGTATGGCAAGTCCGACAAGGGCAGGCTCCAATCCAACCACCTGCCCGTAGAATAGAAGAAGGAAATAGATAAAACCGCCGTCCTTGACGCCATAGGCAGCAGAGCCAAACCCGTAGGCGAGCTTGGTGGTCAGGCTCAGTTTTCCGGCAGTTTGTTTCGCCAAGCTGCTCGTTTCCTCCGGTTTCGAGCAGCATGGGTCAGATTTCGAGCTTTGCAAAGCCTGTTTTATTTGCGCGCCTTGATCAACCGAGCGCAGCGCGCTGCGCCTCGAAGAGCTCCGCGCAACCCTTTTCAGCAAGGCGAAGCATTTCATCAAGTTCAGCACGTGTCATTGGCCGCTCCTCGCCAGTGCCCTGAACTTCGATGAACCCGCCATCTGAACTCATGACGATATTGACGTCGCCTTCACCTCCGGAATCTTCAGCATAGTCGAGGTCGAGAACCGGCTGATCTTTCCACAGGCCGACTGATACAGCTGCCGCCTGTTTCTGGATTGGATCATTTTTGATGAGGCCTTCATCCTTGAGGTAGCGGCACGCCATTGCGAGGGCGACAAATCCACCCGTGATCGAGGCTGTTCGGGTACCACCGTCGGCCTGCAGAACATCGCAATCAATTGTGATCTGATTTTCCCCGAGGGCCGACAGATCGACAACCGATCTCAATGAACGGCCAATCAGGCGCTGGATCTCCTGCGTGCGACCGGACTGTTTTCCAGCTGCCGCCTCGCGCCTGCCGCGGGTATGTGTTGCTCGGGGGAGCATGCCGTACTCTCCGGTAACCCAGCCGGAGCCGCGTCCCCGCATCCATCCAGGAACATTGTCGCTCCAACTCGCAGTGCAAAGCACGTGCGTGTTGCCGAACTTTGCCATGCAGGACCCTTCAGCGTACCGGGTCACATTGGTCTCGAGCGAAACTGTGCGCAGCTCATCTACCAGTCGGCCAGATGGACGAAGATCTTTGATCATGGAGTTAAACCCTGAAAGTTGCTGCCCCGTCTGAAGCCTGTTTGATCAGAATTGTCCATGCCTTCAGCCAATTCGTTATTCTGCAGCGGCAGGTCTGCCAAATCGGCTTGGAAGCCAGACCATCAAGGCAATCGTCGCGCACATCGCAGGGTATGCGAAGGCGGTAGAAGCCGAAAGCGATGGAATTCCGCTGAACACCATGCCGTCATTGCCGCCAGGTACGAGCAGAATGGCCAAGCCCATCAAGATGCCTCCTGCAAGGCACGAAAGAGACCCGAGAAACGTCGGCCCGCTCAACTTGAATGTGCCTTTCCGAACGCCAGCGAAAACTGATCCGGCAACAACGGCTGCAAAGAGCCCGGCCATTGGTCCAATCTGGTCAATCACCTCGATGGAAGGGGTGGCTGAAACAGCGACGGCTATTCGCGTGTAGTGCCAGGGTCCGGTGATCAGCGTGATTGATGCCCCAAGCACACCAATGATCGAGAGATAGAACGCGATGGGTCGCCCCGGCGTTCCGCGCGCCCGCTTTCGGCGTATACTGGCATAGGCAAAGATCGCGGCCATCGCGAAGCAGACGATAATCCAACCGATGGCAACTGGGGTGACGTGGTCCACAAGGCTTGTCGCCGGGCCCGGACCGGGAAATCCGAAAAGCGGTCCAAGCGCCGCTCCCAGGAACAGGCCCGGAAACAAAAACAGATATCTGGTTTCTCCGCAGCCAAGTCGGTTGATTGTCCCGAAGTTACAGGCCCCGTTTACAACCGCTCCGATCCCGAAAAGCGCTCCTCCGGCAAGGGAGAGCAAAGAGGCCGAGTATACTGGAAGAAGATCCTGCCACCGCTCTGATGTCCAGGCCGCTGGCAAGAGGATGAGTGCCACGATGGCGCTGCACAACAGGAAGGACAGGAAACGGCGCGGTCGCCCTTGAAGAACGAGCTCGGAAACCGCGTTCACAGCGCAGGTGCTGCCGCGGTGGATCGCATAACCAATGGTCGCGGCGAATGCGAGGGCGAGAGTGTAGAGCAAGGTTTCGGTTTCGAAGGGCATAAGGTCCCTTTGCCAAGTCTCGATGCCCCGACGCTGACTATAGCATTTGATAGCGGTCTGCGAGGCGGTGACGAGTTTTTTCTTTCGGCAAGCTCGCCGGAGGCAAATTAGAATTTCTCCTCAATTGCAGAGAAATCATCGTTTTTCTGAAATGCGATTAAGGCCTATGGCTGCGCGCATGGAGATCAGCCATGACCAAATATCCGTTTTTCCAAGTCGACGCTTTTGCGAATCAGCCGTTCGAGGGCAACCAGGCCTGCGTAATGCCATTGGAGGCATTTCTTCCCGATGATCAATTGCAGGCAATTGCTGCGGAGAACAATGTAGCCGAGACGGCGTTCATTGTTTCGTCGGGCGAGGGACGCTGGCAGCTGCGCTGGTTTACGCCAGCCGTGGAAGTTCCGCTGTGTGGCCATGCCACGCTGGCATCAGGCCATGTAATCTACGAGCATCTGGCCTTTGCGGGCGATCAGATTGTTTTCGAAACACGCCAGTCCGGCGAGCTATTCGTCTCCCGCGGCGAAACCGGCCTTGTCATGGACTTCCCCGCATCGCGGCTCGAGCAGGTCACGATAACCGACGAGATGGAAGCAGCATTGGGCGCACGCCCGATTGAGGCCTGGGCGGGGAGTTTCCTCGCCTGTCTGTTTGAGACGTCTGATGATGTTCAGGCACTCGACCCGGACTATCGCGCGCTGTCCAAACTGGGCACCGATGCGCCGGGTTGGGATCGAGGAAATATCGGATGCGTCGCTCCCGGCGGGCCAAATGGAGCCGATGTTATCAGCCGCTTCTTTGCGCCGGGTTCTGGCATCGATGAGGACCCCGCGACTGGATCCTGGCACTGCATGGTTGCACCGTTGATGAGCGATAAGCTCGGCCAAACGAAATTATCCTGCTTCCAGGCCTATCCGGGCCGCGGTGCCTGGATCGGAACCGAAGTCGTGGGTGATCGCGTTAAGCTGTCGGGCACCTCGATTACGGTCATTGAGGGGCAATTTTGTCTTTAGCTGTCACGTCTGAATTCACGTTTGATTTTGAAGGTCGCTGCGCGAGCCAGACGCCGCCTAATATCAGGGCAAACGCGATCAATGTGTGCCAGCTCTGAGCTTCCCGGAACAGGAACCAGCCAAGAAGTGCAGACAGGATGGGGATGACGTAGCCGGTAAGTGAGAGAAATGTCGCGCCAGCCCGCTGAACGAGCGCCATATAGAGCAGTGAAGCCAGAGCCGATGGCCCAATTCCCAGACCGATTACGCTGAGGATTGACGCTGTACTTGGTTGCAAAGCGGACCAATCGACCAGAAACAGCATAGGCAGGGACAACGCCGCCGCCGCCGTTACAAAGCCAGCGGCGAATACCAGCGTGGGCGTTTTTGGTGCGGCCCGCGCGATTAAGGTACTTGTGGCATAACAGGCCGTAGCAATGAGCAGTAATATCTGGGCAATAGCCGTCGCCGAACCGTAGTTTTGGATGATATCCGGTGCGAACAGAACTGCGACACCGATAAATCCGATGCCAATCCCAAGTGCGATGGGTGGGGTCAGTTTCTCATCAGAGAAGAATACATTGGCACCGATGACGACGAAAATCGGGGTTGCCGCAACATAGAGAGCAGCTAGGCTTGAGTCGACGGTCTGCTGAGCAGTCGTGATAAGGAAGAACGGACCCGTCATGCCGACAAGTCCCATAGCGACCATTGTTCCCCAGCGTTTCAAATCGCTGAGCGGTGGATAGCGATCTCCTGAAAACAGCAAAGCTGTGTTCAAAACAATTGCGCCTGTCGTCAGGCGCGCCGGAATGATTGCTTCAGGAGGGAGAGACTGCACCGCACCGCGTGTCATGGCATATGCGCTCGCCCAAAGCGCGGAGAGCGCACAAAACAGGGCCCAGTCGATAGCATCACGGCGTTTTTCCATGGTCGCGGAGGTGGTCGGTTCCGCAACAAAGGTCAAGCAGAGATCGGCGTAGCGAGCATCTGACCGGTAGTAACATAACATTTCTGCTTGAATTTTTTGTCGGCCACTGTCATGTCCGCAGTGGGCCAGGCACCCCCAACGGTGTCCAGCCTATCTGTAAGGATAGGAGACAAACAGATGACCACGACCACGGCGATAAAGCCGGAGGTGCGCCCCGCGTGCCCCAATTTTTCTTCCGGACCGACGGCCAAGCGCCCCGGATTTTCTTTACAACAGTTGCAGGATGCAGCTTTCGGGCGGTCACACAGATCCGGTCTTGCCAAGGGCAAGCTTAAAGAAGCGATTGAACGCACCAAGCAAATCCTTGGTCTGCCGGAAGGCTATCGGGTCGCGATTGTTCCCGCCTCGGATACTGGCGCTGTTGAAATGTGCATGTGGTCCATGCTTGGCGGTCGCCCTGTAGATATTTTTGCCTGGGAGAGCTTCGGCAAGGACTGGGTCACCGATGCGGTGAATGAGCTGAAGCTC
>JBCCIW010000143.1:0-8161 GCA_039028055.1 Pseudomonadota bacterium
CCGCAGCCGAATATGTTTCAGTAATCAATACGCCAACCCGCCTGGCGTCGATCGCGAATTAAGGGAGAGCCGGTCCATGCCTATGGACGAAATTGTCATTGATAAGCCTCACGAGGCAGATCACGCCCATGATCATCACGACGATCATGACCACAAGCCGGGATTCTTCGTGCGTTGGTTCTATTCGACCAACCACAAGGATATCGGGACACTTTACCTTGTCTTCGCCCTGATTGCCGGGGTCGTCGGTTATGGCCTTTCTGGTCTTATCCGCTGGGAACTGGCTCAGCCTGGCATCGGCCCGCTTATGGGTCTGATGGAGGCGTTTTACGGTCTGGAAGGGGATGCGGCGCGCGAGCAGGCGAAGCAATTCTACAATACGGTAATTACCTATCACGGTCTGATAATGATCTTCTTTATGGTCATGCCAGCGCTGATTGGCGGCTTCGGCAACTGGTTTGTGCCGCTCATGATCGGCGCGCCGGATATGGCGTTCCCGCGCATGAACAATATTTCTTTCTGGCTGACCGTGGCGGCGTTCGCTTTGCTGGTGACATCCATGTTCGTGCCGAGCGGTAATGGCGGCAACGGTTTTGGTGGCGGTTGGGTGCTCTATCCGCCTCTGTCTGGTCTGAAGGGGCATTCGGGCCCCGCCATGGACCTCGTAATCCTGTCGCTCCATACGGCGGGCATCGCGTCCATTCTTGGTGCCATCAATTTCATCGTGACCATCCTCAACATGCGCGCGCCGGGCATGACCCTGCACAAGATGCCACTATTTGCCTGGTCGATGCTGGTGACCGCGGCTCTGCTTCTGCTGGCGCTTCCTGTCCTTGCGGGTGCCCTGACCATGCTGTTGACGGATCGCAATTTCGGATCTCAGTTCTTCGTGCCGGAGGGCGGCGGTGACCCGATCATGTTCCAGCACCTGTTCTGGTTCTTCGGACACCCAGAAGTCTACATCATGATCCTGCCGGGCTTCGGCATTGTCAGCCACATCATCTCGACGTTCTCGAAGAAACCCATTTTCGGTTATCTCGGCATGGCCTACGCCATGGTTGGTATCGGTGTCATCGGATTCATTGTCTGGGCGCACCACATGTACACGGTCGGTATGCCAGTGGACATGAAGGCATACTTCGTAGCGGCTACAATGGTGATTGCGGTCCCGACGGGTATCAAGATCTTCTCCTGGATCGCAACCATGTGGGGCGGGTCGATCAGCTTTACCATTCCGATGCAATGGGCGATCGGGTTCATCTTCCTGTTTACGCTCGGCGGCGTAACGGGCGTTGTTCTCGCCAATGCGGGCGTCGACCATGCACTCCACGATACCTATTACGTGGTTGCGCACTTCCATTACGTGCTGTCGCTCGGTGCAGTGTTCGCGCTGTTTGCGGGCTGGTACTACTGGTTCGAGAAGATGTTCGGCGTGAAATACAATTCGATGATCGCTGGCGTGCACTTCTGGCTGATGTTTATCGGATCGAACGTGATCTTCTTCCCGCAACACTTCCTTGGCCTGAACGGCATGCCGCGCCGTTACATTGATTATGCGCCAGCTTATGAGCTCTGGCATGCTGTCTCATCTGTTGGCTATGGCATCAGTCTCATCGCGACGCTCGTCTTCTTTGTCGGGCTGGCTGAAGCCATGATCCGGCGTCGCAAGGCGGAAGCTAATCCATGGGGTGAGGGTGCAACGACCCTAGAGTGGACACTGTCCTCTCCGCCCCCATTCCACCAGTATTCGACGCTGCCGCAGTTCAAGGCTGACGATCACCACTAATCAGGCATCGGATAAATACAGCGAGCAGCGGTTCAGGCAGAGTTTGAGCCGCTGCTTTCTTACAAGATGTCACAGAGACGACTCAGGCGATATCTGCAATATCGCCCATAAATAAAAGGCTTTTGCGCTGGTTGCGCGAAAGGGCTGATAACGGAATGACCGACGCGACCCAAGCACCACTAGATTATCGCTATGCCACGGCAGGCGACTACTTCCAGCTTATGAAGCCACGGATTATGGGCCTCGTGGTGTTTACCGGCGTGGCGGGCCTTGTTGCGGCACCAGGGTCAATGAATCCGATCATGGCGATAGTTGCCGTCCTGGCGATCGCCCTTGGATCCGGCGCGGCAGGCGCGCTGAACATGTGGTACGACGCAGATATCGATGCCATTATGAAGCGGACATCAACACGGCCAATACCATCCGGAGCAGTTCCGCCGCATGAAGCGTTAGCGCTTGGTCTTATCGTTTCAGGGATATCGGTGTTGATGATGTGGCTGGCGTCCAATCTTTTCGCCGCTGCACTCCTCGCGATGTCCATCGCCTATTATGGCTGGTTTTACACCATCGTTTTGAAGCGCCGGACACCACAGAATATTGTTATCGGAGGCGCAGCGGGCGCTTTTCCGCCGGTGATCGGTTGGGCTGCTGTTACAGGCACCACGCCGCTTGACCCGTGGATCCTGTTCGCCATCATTTTCTTCTGGACGCCGCCACACTTCTGGGCGCTCTCGCTCCTCGCACATAAAGAATATGCGAAAGCAGGCGTTCCCATGCTACCGGTAACCCACGGCGCGGCGAGTACGCGCAAACAGATACTGTTTTACACTGTTCTGCTTGCTCCCGTATCTCTTGCGCCCGCACTGACAGGCCTTGGAGGCTGGCTGTATGCCACGGTCGCTAGCATACTAGCGGCTGCATTTATCTGGTACGCTGTGGCTGTTATGCGCAGCAACGCAGGAGAAGAGATAGCAGAGGCGGCCGACCACAAGGCCGCGCGCAATCTGTTTGTCTTCTCCATATTCTACCTCTTCGCCGTGTTTGGTGCGCTCCTTATCGAGTATGGCACGGGGCTGTATGTCCCGGTGATCGGTCATGGCTGACAACGTTCCTTTAGCCGAACAAGCCGAAGCAGAACGTTTGGCAGCTCAGAAAAAGCGTAATGTCTGGCTCGCTGTAGCCCTGTTTGGGTTCGTAATTCTCGTCGGGCTCGTTTCTGCAATCAGGCTGGCGGAGAATATCCAGCGCACATCAGGAGCGGGCTGATGGGTGTTTCGAACGGCAAGATCGCGCTTTTGGCCTCCACCGTGGTCGTCGGCATGACGGGCCTCGCCTTCGCTTCGAAGCCCCTGTACGACACCTTCTGTCGGGTGACAGGATTTGGCGGAACAACCCGGATTGCAACGGCTGCTCCGAGCGAGGTGCTCGATCGGACGGTAGCTGTGCGTTTCGACGCCAATGTGAATGATGCACCGCTGAAGTTTCGTCCCGTAGAAAACAGTCATCAGATTGCGCTCGGGGAACACGGACTTGCTTTCTATGAAGTCACCAACACGGCTGATGAAGCCGTCTCGGTCATGGCCGGATACAATGTGACGCCGCACACCGCCGGGCGCTATTTCAACAAACTCGAGTGCTTTTGCTTTGAAGAGCGGATCATTGAAGCTGGTGAGACAAAGACCCTGCCGGTCGTATTTTTCATTGACCCGGCAATGAATGAGGACCGTTTGATGCAATCCGTATCAACGATCACGCTCTCATATACCTTTTATTCAATGGATGATGCGCCTTTTCCGGGTGCGACGAGTTCGCCTGATGGGATCAGTGCTGTTGCGCTTCCCTGAGGGCTCAGAGTATTTTTAGACAAGAACAAAGAACGGATTAGGAAACACGATTATGGACCACGGCGACGTCAGACATGACTATCACCTAGTGAATCCGTCCCCATGGCCGCTTATTGGCTCTTTGGCGGTAACGACGCTCGCCATCGGCGGCGTGACCTATATGAAGGGTCTGTTCGGCGTGCCCGCAGGCACAACCTGGTTGATGTTTGCTGGCTTTGCCATGGTCGCAGCGGTGATGTTCGGTTGGTGGCGAGAAGTCATCAAGGAAAGCGTTGGTGGCGATCACACGCCCGTCGTCCAGATCGGGCTTCGCTACGGAATGCTGATGTTCATCGCATCGGAGGTGATGTTTTTCGTCGCCTGGTTCTGGTCATTTTTCGAAATGGTCATCTTCCACGGGGCCAGGGCAGGTCCAACATTTGACAGCGAAAATATTCTTTACGAACAGCTCCAGGCCTGGGGCTCATGGCCACCCCCCGGCGTCGAGACTTTCGATCCATTTCACCTGCCGCTCATGAACACCATCATACTTCTTTTGTCCGGCACCACCGTTACTTGGGCGCACCACGCTCTGCAGCATGGCGATCGCAAAGGCTGCCGAAACGGTTTGATCCTGACCATCGTTCTCGGCGCGCTATTCTCATGTGTTCAGGCGATCGAGTATGCGGAAGCTGGCTTCAGCTATAGTGGCACGCTCTATGGGGCTACGTTCTTTATGGCCACGGGTTTTCATGGTGCCCATGTTCTGATCGGTACGATTTTCCTCGCCGTGTGCCTTATACGTTTGATGCGGGGCGGGTTTACACCTGAGAAGCATTTCGGATTTGAAGCCGCAGCATGGTACTGGCATTTTGTCGATGTGGTCTGGCTGTTCCTGTTCGCTTTCGTGTATGTTGCGCCGCACCTGATCCTCGGACACTGATTTCCGGGTCCACCTGGATCCAGCGCGCAGGCGAAGTGATGAGTTTTCGTCCACTACCCGTTATGACGGCATGCGTTATTCCTGCACTTGCCGTCCTTTACCTGCTCGGCAGTTGGCAGTGGCAGCGATATGACGAAAAAATCTTAGCTCAGGAAACGATTATCGAATGGGCGGAGTTTGATGGGCGTATTGCTCACCCCGAGCCATTTTTCGTTTCAACTTTGCTCGACGGAGATCCGGCCTGGCGTCTTGTGAGGGTGATTGAGGGGCCTTCCGGGGTGGCCCTGACGTCGACAGAGCTATTCATCGGCATCGTTCCGCCACTTATTGATTTCGATCAAACCAGACAACTAGAGAACACGCAGGGCGTATTTGTTCGCCCGTCTCCGCCCACACGCTGGACGCCCAAGCCAGATGGAACGACGTTCTATGCCTATGATGTGGAAGGAATTCGGGCAAAGCTCGGTGATGAATTGCCCGCTGAGCTGTCAGACACCGTGTTTGAACCGCGATACATTGAGCGGCTAGGTGAGGGCCCCGATGAGACGGTTGAAAATCCATGGGCCAATCCCCAACTGGCAGATCCTCTTCCACCCGCGCGGCATCTGGGATATGCGCTGACCTGGTGGGGTATAGGGATTGGTTTGATTATCATCTATATCGTGTTCCACTTTCAGTCTGGTCGTTTGACCCTGAAACCGGCTGCCTGACGGAGGAGGCAAGCCAATGAAATATATCTCAACCAGAGGCCGGGCAGAGCCCGTCGATTTCGTGGACGCCTGTCTTGCTGGTCTTGCGCCGGATGGCGGCTTGTATGTTCCTGAAGCCTGGCCGCAAATCGAGCCTGCGCGGGCGGGGGAAAGTTATACCGATCTTGCCATCAGAATCGTTTCCGCATTCGCTGGAGATTCCATCTCCGAGGACAGCATCGCGGACATATGCGAGAAGGCCTATTCAAGCTTTTCCCACCGGAGCGTTGCACCAGTTCGTCAAACCTCTCCAAACCGTTGGATGGTCGAGCTTTTTCATGGTCCAACGCTCGCCTTCAAAGACGTCGCAATGCAGTTCATCGGTCGTTTTTACGATCACGTACTTGCCGAACGCGATGAACGACTAACCGTAATTTGCGCGACAAGTGGTGACACGGGCGGGGCGGCGGCGGCTGCTTTTGCGGGTTCACCGCGCGTTGATCTCGTCATTCTGCATCCGGATGGGCGGATTTCGCCCGTACAACGGAAGTTCATGACATCGACAGGTGCTGACAACGTAATGAATGCCGCGTTGGAAGGGGATTTCGACGACTGTCAGGCAATCGTGAAAGGTTTGTTCGCGGACACCGAGTTTGCCGAAGACGTGCATTTGTCCGGAGTGAACTCGATCAACTGGGCACGCATCGCAGCGCAGACGGTCTACTATGCCTATGTGCAGGCGGCACTTGGTCCTGATCGGCCACTCAGATTTGTGGTGCCGAGCGGGAACATGGGCAACGGTTTTGCCGGCTATGTGGCACACAAATGCGGCTTGCTTGCCGGTTTCGATCTGATCTGCGCGGTCAATGAGAATAAATCCCTCGCCACGATGCTCGAAACAGGCGAAATGAAGCGCATGCCGGCCGTCGAAACGCCGAGTCCGGCCATGGATATCTCCGTGCCAAGCAATTTCGAGCGGCTGGTCTGGGACGCGTCGCACCATGATGCCGCTTCCGTGCGCCAGATGTATGATCAGTACGCCCAGAGCCAGGAAGCCGAGCTCCCTCAGGATGCAATGGTTGAACTGGAGAACGTGCTTCTGTCGGCCAGGCCTGTATCAAACAAGGCAACTGTCCAGGAAATGAAAAAGATGCTCGCTGAAACCGGCGAACTGATTTGCCCGCACACGGCCGTCGGAACCTCGGTGTCGAGGTGTCTACGAGCGACGGATGCATGCACGATTGTTGTACTGGCAACGGCGCACCCGGCGAAGTTCCCTGAAACGGTGAAGTCCGCCACTGGGCGTGACGCGCCCTTGCCGGATCGTTGTGCAGATATTGCCAATCGACCGGAAGAGTTCTCGGTGCTGGCGGCCGATCAGCAGGTGGTGCGGGACTGGATACGTTCCGGCAAAGCACGCGGCGAATGAGTGAATTCGACTACCGTGAGATAAAACTGAGTGGCAGATACGTGTTTTTGCGCCCACCCCGGCGGGGTGACTTCAAAGCCTGGTCGGCGCTTAGAATAGCCGATCGGCACCATGTTGAACCATGGGAACCAGCCTGGCCTGAGTTTGCAAATAGCCGACGCGACTGGAGAGGGCGCTATCACAGCTGGCGTTCGTCCTGGCAACGGGGAACTGGAGCCACATTCTTCGTATTCGAAAATACATCGTCGAGTTTTGCGGGTAGCGCGGGCCTCACGGGCATAAAGGGTGGCGCAGCGAACAGTGCGATGCTGGGATACTGGCTGGGTAAGAGCTATGTCGGCAAGGGTTTCATGACTGAGGCCGTAAATCTGGTCGCTGACTGGGCGTTCAGTTCACTTGGCCTATCAAGGATAGAGGCAGGTACACTCCCGGAAAATGAAAAGTCTCAGCGGGTGCTGGAGAGATGTCATTTCCAGCGAGAAGGGGTTGCCCGCGAATACCTAGAGATTGCAGGCAAACGCCGAGACCATGTACTCTATGCGAAACTTGCGAGTGATCCGGCGGGGGATAGTAAGCCTGAATGAGTGACACCACAGAACAAGCGACCCCTAAGGAACGCCACGGCCATTGGGGATGGGTTCCAGACTGTGAGGAGCTGACGGTGACCACACGGTCAGATGACGCGCTCAGTCATCTAACCGGCAACTGGTCCCTGGATGCTTTCAGTCTGATGCTCGATGGATTGTCCCGGGCGAGGTTGAAGCGCGCGTTCTCGAACGGCGGCGAATTGATTTCCTGCGCTTTGGGATTATCTGACGGCCGCCGGATCAGGCTCGTAGGGCAATTCGCCGAGGATGGATCAGCATCCGGCGAGTTACTTGCCGCCGAGATGAGCGCGACGGGCCTTGGGCCCGGGCCTGAACTCGCCCCGGCGTATCAACCCATCATTTCCCTGAGTACAGGGAGGACGGCAGGTTTCGAAGCCCTTGCCCGCTGGAGCGGCGATGAAGGTGTGTCCGACGCAACCTTTGAGGATCCGGCTCTGGCAACGAATATGCTGATACATGCGGCAGAGTCTCTGCACTTGTGGCGGCAGGAAACCGGAGACGAGGGGCTTTTCGTACAAGTCAATCTGACTGGCCGTGACCTCGTGCAGGACGAAGAAGTCGCCCGCCTGATAGAAACACTACGCCAGGGCTATGATCTGCCGGATGGCAGCTTGAAGGTTGAGCTGACCGAGCAGGCCGCGCTCAGAGACTCTTCCAGGGCTCTTAAGACCGTGAAAGCGATAAAGGCGGCGGGCGCTGCCCTCGTACTAGATGACTTTGGATCCGGCCATTCCAGCTTTGCGTGGCTTGCAGATATGCCTGCTGATGCAATCAAGATCGACGCCGATCTTACCAGACGTGTTGGCGACCCGCGCGCGGATCACATTCTGGAGACGATCACCCTGCTTGCGCGCCGATTGGGAATGCTGGCGACAGCTGAAGG
>JBCCIW010000144.1:0-8114 GCA_039028055.1 Pseudomonadota bacterium
AATCCGGATCTCGCACCTACGGCGGACGAGTGGATTGAAGGCGCAGAAGAGCGAGCCGGGTCCTGGTGGCCGACGTGGCTTACCTGGCTAAGGAAGCAATCCGGAAAGCGAGTTGACGCGCGGATGCCAGGGGATGTCGGTCTGGGCGATGCACCTGGAACATACGTCAAGCGTCGACTGAAGGACATTCGTGAGGAACGCGGGCTCCTGCAATAGCCCCTAGTTAAAGAGCCTTATCCCTAATGGTGATGATGGCCGGGAGGCAAACCGGGCCGCTCAGCTCTGGCGTCGAGCCCTGCGCCTTCATCCAATCCAAGGGCCAGGTTAAGGTTCTGTACGGCAGCGCCGGATGCACCCTTACCGAGGTTATCATACCGCGCTATGAGGCGAACTTGCTCGTCTGTTCCGCAGACAAACAGGTCCATTATATTTGTCCCGTTGCGACCCTCGGCGTCGATCTTCGTGATATCTTCGGAAACTTCCAGTGGATGTAACTGAACGAACACATCGCCGGACGGATCAGAGTTGGACCCGTACCAGGTAAACAAGGCCGACCAGATATCAACGAGCGTGGGCTTCTTGGGCAGCGACCACAGCGGTAGTGCGACCTCGACAATCATGCCCTGGGCAAAGTTACCGACGGCTGGTGTGAAAACGGGTGGGTTGGCAATGCGGGAATAGGCCTGCATCTCGGGTAGATGTTTATGCGCCTGTCCGAGACCATAAGCCCGATGTCCTGCGCCGCCTGTCTCAAATTCCTCGATCAGGGATTTTCCACCGCCAGAATAGCCGGATACGGCGCTAACAGCATAGGGATAATACTCTGGAAACAGGCCGACTTCCACGAGGGGTCTCAACAAAGCAATGAACCCGGTTGGATAGCACCCCGGATTTGAGATCCGTTTTGATTTTGAAATTGACTTGCGCTGCTCAGGAGACATTTCAGGGAACCCATAGGTCCAACCATCCACCGTTCGATGCGCACTCGATGCATCGATGATAACAGTGTCGGGATTGGACACGAGACGAACTGCATCTCGTGCGGCGTCGTCCGGCAAACAGAGGATAGCGACGTCTGCCTGGTCCAGCAACTCAGCACGGGCGTTTGGGTCTTTACGCTTTTCCGGATCGATAGAAAGCAGCTCTATGTCTTCACGAGCAATCAGCCGGTCGTATATCTGCAGGCCCGTCGTACCTGCTTCGCCGTCGATGAATACTGTTGGTTTCATCTCTTTACCTCAAACGAAAGCGGGCGCTCCGTGTCCGAAGCGCCCGCTGAAAACATATGATTTTTCGCGTATTTTAGCGCTTCGAGAACTGGAAGCTGCGGCGCGCTTTGGCGCGGCCATACTTTTTCCGCTCCACAACGCGCGGGTCTCGCGTGAGGAAGCCGTGTGGCTTCAATACCGGGCGTAGCGATGGCTCGTAAGCGACCAAAGCACGGGTAATGCCGTGACGTACCGCGCCCGCCTGTCCGGAAAGACCGGAGCCTTTCACCGTGCAGACAACATCGAATTCGGTTTCGCGGCCTGCCTCGATCAGAGGCTGGGCGATAACCATACGCAGTACAGGCCGTGCAAAGTACTGCTCCTGATCTTTGCCATTGATCGTGATCTTACCAGAGCCTGGCTTGATCCAGACGCGGGCAATTGCCGATTTGCGGCGACCGGTGCCGTAGGCGCGGCCATGTTGGTCTATTTTCGGCTCTGCCGTGATAACTGGCGCGGCTACGGTCTCACCGCCTTCACCTTCCAGCTTGCCGAGATCCTCGAGGGACTGTGCGGTATCGGTATCAGACATCGATTAGGCCGCTTTCTTGTTTTTGGAATTCATGGATTTGAAGTCGATGACTTCTGGCTGTTGGGCTTCGTGCGGATGCTCAGATCCAGCGTAAATACGAAGCTTGGAGAACTGTTTGCGCGCAAGCGGGCTTTCTTTCGGAAGCATGCGCTTCACGGCCAGCGAGAGGGCGCGCTCCGGAAAGCGTCCGTCGAGGACCTTCTCTGCCGTGGTGGATTTGATACCGCCAGGGTGGCCGGTGTGCCGATAGTACACCTTGTCCGTTCGCTTAGAGCCAGTGAAAGCCACTTTTTCGGCGTTCACAACGACAACGAAGTCGCCGCAGTCGACATGTGGCGTATAATCAGCGCGGTGCTTGCCGCGCAGGCGCTTGGCAATATAAGACGCAAGTCGACCGACGACGGCGTCTTCGGCATCGATGACAATCCAATTCGGCTCGACATCGGCGGGTTTAAGCAAGGTACTTTTCATTGCCGCGGGCTGAGACAGCCCCTCTCTTTCAGGAGTTTTCAGATGTTGTTCAAGCGCGTGCGTTTACGGCCCGGCAGTCCCCTTGTCAATGTGAGCCTTGCGGCTGCGGTGATATTTCTTGCTGCATGTTCCGGCAACGAGGATGAGCCCACAGGCGAGGCTGTGGATAACTCATCATCACAAACCGAAGAAGTTGCTGAAAACACATTGGTTTTACCGGCAGTCTGGAACACAGGGCCGCTTCATGCACCGGTCAAAGATATCGCTTTCGCCGGCGGCATTGACCCCATCTTGCTGGCGCTTTTTGAAGACGGCTCAGCGCAGATCTTCGACCTCAATGCAGAAAGGCTGACGGAACCTGCTCAGATTGATGCATCAGTGGTTGCGACAGGAAGTGTCGTGACACTAGGCGGCATTCCACTGTCTCTGTTTCCCGCTCTCTCCGAAGACGGAGCACCAATCATCATCGCTTATAACTCAGCTCTCACATCACCAAATGTTATTGATCTAGAAGACGATATTCGCGCTCGTGGAATGTGCCTGGCTGAAATCCCGACGGATGGAGCGGCTTTCACCATTCAGTACCGGCCGCTGGACGGCACAAATGATTTTGCAGATTCGAACTACAGGGACATCAACATTACCCCTGAAGAATCGATTCAAAGTATGCCGGGAGGGATAGAGGCGGCTGCCGGTCCGACACTCGAATGCGCTTCTGACAGGCCCAGATCAGGGGATGTGGTTTTACTGCGTCGTGGTGATCGCTTTGCAACGGTGCAGCTCCCACCCAGTGGTGTTCTAAAGGTCCAGACGCAGCCAGGATCAAGCCGGACTGCGACGATCCGCGACGGGATTACAGTTCGGGCCACAAAAGAACCAACAGCGATTGCCGCACTTTCAGATGTCCGCTTCGGTAACTATCCGGACGGTGTTCTGGCTGTCACAGGTCCGTTAGACAGCGGCGAACATCGGATTGCACTGGTCGAGCCGGGGCCACTTTTCGACTAGGAAACCCTTCCAAAAACGCGCGAAATGACACCAATGAACACGCCAAGTTTTGGCGCGGTTGGTGTTTTGCGGGGATAAGCGAGAGGATAAGGCAGGATTTATCCCACAGACGGAGATATCTCCGCTAGACCAACCCTTTGCGTTGTCAGGCATCCTTCAACCTACCGGATAACACCTATCCAGCAAAATCGATCAGGCGACCGTCTTCCAAGGTCATCACACGATCCATGTGTTTGGTGAGGGCCATGTTGTGGGTCGCGATGAGAACTGCCGCGCCCTCCTGCCGAGCCATCTTTATAAGGGTATCGAATACGCGTTCGGTGGTTCCAGGGTCGAGATTTCCCGTCGGCTCGTCGGCAATGACGAGGCGCGGATCGTTGGCGAGGGCGCGCGCAATCGCGACGCGCTGCTGCTCACCGCCAGAAAGTTGCCCCGGCTGGTGGTGGCCACGGTCAGCGAGGCCCATCTCATCGAGGAGCGAGCGCGCTTTCGATTTTGCATCGCTCTTGCCGACGCCGGCGATCATCAGCGGCATCGCGATATTGTCTTCGGCGCTGAATTCAGGAAGCAGATGGTGGAACTGGTAGATGAAGCCAAGCTTATGCCGTCTGCGGGCGGTAAGCTGGCGATCTGAGAGTTTAAGACAGTCTTCGCCTTCGAGGAGCACCGATCCACCATCAGGTTTTTCAAGAAGGCCTGCCGTGTGGAGAAGCGTGGATTTGCCGGACCCGGACGGGCCGACCAGGCCGACAAGTTCACCGGCCGACAGGCTGAGACTCGCGCCGCGGAGGACTTCCAATGCGCCGGCACCTGATTTGTAGGTCCGCACCACGTCTTTGAGATCGAGGACAGCGCTCATCACTCGAACCTCAGGGCTTCCACTGGATCCATCCGAGCGGCGGCGCGGGCTGGCCAGATCGTAACGAGTATGGACATCGTTACGGCCCAGGCCGTCGTACCTATGGCCTCGAGCCAGTTTATCTCGGCGGGAAGCCCATCGAGCTTATAGACGTCTGCCGGAAACAATGTGGTTCCTGTTGCGAAGTCTAGGAACGCCTCGACGGCGTCAATATTGAGAACAATCAGAACGCCTACGAGCAGCCCCGTGACTGCCCCAGCGAACCCTAGCGTCGCACCGATCATTATGAATACGCGCATGATCGCATTTCGCCCTGCGCCGATGGTTCGGAGAATGGCAATATCCCGCGTCTTGTTTTTCACCAGCATAACAACGCCGGTGATTATATTGAGCGACGTTATCGTAATAAGGATCAGCATGATCATGCCCATCAGGCGACGTTCCGTACCCAAGGCACCAAGATAGCTGCCATTGCGCTGCTGCCAGTCGTCCATACCAAACGGGCCTGTCCTCAAGGGGAATATCTTCCGCATGATTTCGGGCGAGTCATAGATATCATCTATACGAACATCGAGACGCTGGACTTGATCCCTTTCGTTGAAAAAGATCTGGGCCTGGTTGAACGGCATGAAGATGTAGAGGTTGTCGAGGTCCACGCTGCCCGTATCGATAAGGCCGCCGACGACATATTCCTTCTTCCTGCCGGGCGCGCTGCCAAAGGGTGTAGCAGGTCCCTGCGCACCGAATATTGTTATGGGGCTGCCTTTTATAAGGCCGAGTCGACGGGCGAGGTATTTTCCGACGAGTACTGTATTACCCCCATTCCGACCCTCGCCGTAACCGGTGAACGATTCCAGGTCGAGGGCTGGGTAGTTGGCGAGATCCTCGGAACGAACGCCACGAATGCGCGCGCCTGTCGTCGCTCCATACCCCTCGACCAACACCTCGGCCTGGAGGCTAGGTGCGACGGTACGGACGCCATCGATCCCACGCACAATTTCTGCGAAATCAAGCGCACCCTCCTCGCTCGCTCGCTCGCCGACATAGATCGCGATATGCTCTTCACCCCCCACCAGAGCATTGATCAGAGTTGAGCGGAATCCACCCATAATCGACATGGTGACGATAAGCGCCGCGACAGCGAGTGCGATACCGACAAAGGAAATGATGGACACCAGCGAAACGCCGCCGTGTTCGCGGCGAGCGCGCAAATAGCGCCAGGAGAGCGAGCGCTCGAACCGACCGAAAGGTCGGCTGGCTACCATAGGTACGTCGCTCAAATCAGGTCCTCATCTTCGCGATTGCCTCAGCGAGAGGCATTTCAGCCCGGTCGCCAGTGGCACGCTGTTTCAGTTCAACTACCCCTTTTTCAAGGGATTTTGGCCCGATTATGACCTGCCATGGTAGTCCGATGAGATCGGCGCGGCCGAATTTTGCCCCGGCGCGTTCGTCGGTTTCGTCATAGAGCACGTCCATGCCCGCGGCTTGCATCTCGCCATAGGCTGCATCACACGCCGACGCGACGGCTTCGTCGCCGGGACGCATGGAAATAAGCGCGGCATCGAAGGGCGCGACTGAGGCTGGCCATTTGATGCCGTTCTCATCGTGGCAGGCTTCGATAATGCCGCCCACAAGACGGGAGACGCCGATGCCGTAGGAGCCGCCATGGATCGGGACGAGGTCACCGTCGGCATTCTGGACATTCGCGCCCATGGAGCCGGAATACTTGGTTCCAAAGTAGAAAATGTGGCCGACTTCGATGCCGCGAGCGGAGACGCGGCGGTCTTCGGGCACCTCTGCATAGGCAGCTTCGTCGTGCTTTTCATCGGTGGCGGCGTAGTATTTCGTGCGTTTGTCCATTTCCTCGGCGAGGGCGTCGAGGTCAGCGAAGTCAAAGTCGGCACCGGGCGGCGGGACATCAAGCACCGCCTTGTCGCAGAAGACGGCGCTTTCCCCACTGTCGGCGAGGACGAGGAATTCGTGGCTGAGATCGCCGCCAATGGGGCCCGGATCGGCCTGCATAGGGATGGCGGTGACACCGAGGCGGTTGAAGGTGTTTAGGTAGGCCGCGAACATTTTCTGGTAGGAGATGCGCGCGCCCGCCTCGTCGAGATCGAAACTGTAGGCATCCTTCATGTAGAATTCGCGGCCGCGCATCACACCGAAGCGGGGGCGAATCTCGTCCCGGAACTTCCACTGCTGGTGATAGAGGTTCATCGGCAGCTGCTTGTAGGACTTCACATAGGCCCGGAAGATCTCGGTGATCATTTCCTCATTGGTGGGACCGTAGAGCATTTCCCGGTCCTGACGGTCGGTGATGCGGAGCATTTCAGGACCGTATGCATCATAGCGATCGGATTCGCGCCAGAGATCGGCCTGTTGCAGGGTAGGCATGAGCATTTCGACGGCCCCTGCACGGTTCATCTCTTCGCGAACGATCTGTTCGATCTTTTTCAGGACGCGAAAGCCGAGCGGTAGCCAGGAATAGATGCCCGCGCCCGCCTGCCGGATCATGCCAGCCCGTAGCATCAATTGGTGCGAGGCGATTTCAGCGTTTGCCGGAGCGTCTTTCGTGACCGGCAGGAAGAATTGAGACAGGCGCATGGGAGCGACAAATCCTTTGTGTCCAGATGTTCATGAAGCACTAGCCCCAGCTGGGCTCACGGCGCAAGCATCGGGATGACGATCATGGCGGCAATGGTAATGACCACTGCCCCAATCGTCGCCCAAAGCGCCTTCTTCCAGAGCATTGGCGCGACCGGGGCTCCGGCCTCTGTCCCCTCTATCACACCGTCTTCGCTTTCATGCTGACCTTGAATGCCAATGGATAAAACTGGCAGGAATACAAGCCACCAGGACACGAAGAAAACGATGAGGATCTGGGGAAAATTCACCTAGTGCCCGTCCTTCGGAGTTTCCATGAGCTCGACCAGAACGCCGTTTGAATTCTTGGGGTGGAGGAACACAATGGGTGTCCCATGGGCCCCGATGCGTGGCTCGCCAAGAACAGTTGCGCCCCGCTCTTTCATAGCGGCAACAGCGTCATTGATATCCACCACTTCGAAGCAGACATGGTGTTGGCCGCCGTTCGGATTCTTCTGGATGAAGTTCCAGATCGGGGACTCTTCATTCAATGGTTCGATCAGTTCGATCTGCGTGTTCGGCAAATTGACGAAGCAGACTTTCACGCCCTGGGCGGGCATATCGAAGGGCTCAGTGATATCGGTCGCGCCATAGAGCGATCTATAGGTCTCGATGGCCTCGGTGATGGACGGTACGGCAACGCCGACGTGATTGAGCGGTCCGATTTGCATGGTGTCTCTCCTGTCTTGTTTCTTATACGCGCAATACGATGACATCGACGACGGGTTTGCGCCGGATGGCCGTCTCGCAGGTTCGGCGAACAGCGCGGGCAAGCATTTTGTCGACGTCTTCGTCATTCAAACGCGCACGCCGTTTCATCTTGTCAAAGGCCCGCTCCACCGCGTCGTCGAGCGCATCCAGAAGGCCGTCATCCAGGCTGCCGTCCGGCGCAGAGAAGCCTCGCGCCGAACAAATAGGTCCATCGACCGCTTCCCCGTCTTCGTTGATGGCAACAGATACTGACACCATCCCGCGCCACGCCATCTGCTTTCGCTCCCGGAGACCCTCGGAATCTGCGGGAACAAGGATGTCGCCATCGAGGTGAAGTCGGCCCGATGGGACGTTGTCGATGATTTCGGGCTCGCCAGGGGCAAGGCGGACCATATCGCCGTTCCGTGGACGGACGGCTTCTGGCACCTGAAGACTAAGTGCGTAGTTCGCATGTTCCAGCGTGTGGCGGCGCTCGCCATGGACCGGAACGGATATCTGCGGACGGATCCACTGATACATGCGGCGAAGTTCATCCCGGCACGGATGCCCGGAGACATGAATCGTTTCCGTCAGCATGTTCGGTGTAATGATATTGACGCCGCGATCGGACAGCATGTTCTGC
>JBCCIW010000145.1:0-8057 GCA_039028055.1 Pseudomonadota bacterium
CGAAATAATCTTCGCCAGTTGGAAGTTCGATCGGTGAATTCACCCGGTTTGTTTCTTCCTGGATGGCTTCTATTGGCACGCCGGCGGCGATTCTGCCGAGAACCGGAACGGATTGGACAGTACGTGCTCCGGATTCCTGCTGATCGCTCACAAGGCTTGGACGAAACTGCTGTCGACCACGGGGGGGAGCTGTCGTCGTGGCGGATTCAGGTAGTTTCAAGACTTCCAAAGCTCGTGCACGATGTGCAAGCCGACGAATAAAACCGCGCTCTTCCAGAGCAGTGATCAGCCTGTGAATACCAGACTTTGATGCGAGGTTCAGAGCATCTTTCATCTCATCAAAGGACGGTGACACGCCTGTTTCCTTGATATGCTGATGGATGAAAATCAGCAGCTCTTTTTGTTTTTTCGTCAGCATGTCAGGTCGAAAGCCTCCCGAATCTGTATCTGATATGTTCTATATGTGTTCTTCTGCGTAGTCAATTGAAATTCCGGCGGAAACAAGGGCTTCTACTGCGGTTCTTCGATCATCTTCCTTCATCAGGCTTTCACCGATCAAAAACCGGCGTGTACCGGATTCCTGCAAGCGAGCAATGTCCGCGGGCACCTTGATACCACTCTCAGAGACAAGATGCCGGCCAGCTGGAACCATAGAAGCGAGACGCTCGGTCACCGCCAGATCCGTTTCCATGCGCGTGAGGTCTCTATTGTTGATGCCAATCAATTCACTGCGTAGGTTTAAGGCGCGCTCCAGTTCGGCTTCATTATGCGTTTCAACGAGTACATCCATGTCGAATTGGTGGGCGCAGTCTTCCAGTTCCCGTGCCAATCCGTCCTCGACCGCAGCCATAATCACCAGAATGGCATCTGCGCCGTGGGCGCGCGCTTCCACGACCTGGATAGGGTCAACCATGAAGTCCTTGCGTAGCATTGGAAGCCCCACTGCTTCCCTAACCGCGGCAAAATCTGCAAGCGATCCGCCAAAACTTGGTCCATCGGTGAGAATCGATAGGCAGGCCGCGCCTCCGCTCTCATAGTCACGTGCAATCTCTGCTGGATTGGCTCCAGCCAGAATATCACCTGCCGATGGGCTTTTGCGTTTCAGCTCGCAGATCAACGCGTTCCGACCATCCGAAACAGTTTCTGAAAGCGCGCGGCTGAATCCACGGGCGGGTGACTGGTCCTTCGCTCGGGCTTCCAACTCAGCAAATCCGAAGCCAGCTTTCAGTGTTGCGACCTCATCAGATTTGTAGTCCAGAATGCGGGTTAGAGCGTTGCTCATGTCACCTCTTCTCCATTCGAGACGGCTACGAGGCGCTGCAGCGCGAGGTTTGCCCTGCCGCTATCTATCGCTTCGCTGGCAAGTGTCAGCCCAGCCGCGAGGCTCTCGGCTTCCCGAAGAACGTACAGGCCTGCTCCGGCATTCGCGCAGACAATGTTACGGAAAGGTCCGGGTTCACCTTTCAGAAGCTTCCGTATGAATTCGGCGTTGTGTTGCGGTGATCCCCCTGCAAGCGCGGACATCGGTGAGGGACGCAATCCAATCATTGCCGGTGTCAGCGTGTACTCGTTGATTTCGCCATGACCGATTTCTGCGACAAGAGTATCCCCGGAAACCGAGATTTCATCGATGCCGTCGACCCCATGCACCACGAGCGAATGCGTTGTTCCAATTATGCGCAAGGCCTCAGCCATAGGGCGGACCCAATCGGGCGAGAACACTCCAATAACCTGGTGTTGCGCTCCGGCGGGATTGGTCAGTGGACCGAGCAGATTGAAAATGGTGCGGATGCCAAGCTTCTTCCGGATAGGGGCCACATGGCGCATCGCGCTGTGGTGTGCGGGGGCGAACATGAACGCCACGCCAGCCTCCTCGAGGCAGGCCTGGAATGTCTCATCGTCTATGTCGATGTTCACTCCCAGTGCCTCGAGCACGTCAGCAGAACCTGTCTTAGGTGGAACAGACCGATTGCCGTGCTTTGCGACATGCCCTCCGGCACCCGCAATGACGATGGCGGCAGCTGTAGACGTGTTGAGACTTGTCCAATTCAGCCCGCCAGTACCGCATGTATCCAATACGGGGCCGTCGACCAGATGTCTGCGACCGGCTGCACGCATTGCCAAGGCACCGGCAATGAGCTCGGCGCTTGTCTCACCGCGCACAGCAAGCCCAGTAAGCAGCGCTCCGATTTCTTCCGGTGCCGCATCACCCGAGAGCATTGCGTTAAAAGCCTGTTCCAGAGTCATGGGATCGAGTTGCTCATGCCGGGCTATGGCCTTTATGGCCTGGGTGATCGCCGTGTCAGTCATAATCGCAGCTCTTAGCTCCAATACTTTTCGGGTGCAAACGGACACCGCCCTGACAACGGCAAACGTCTGAAAGCCCAAAGATACTGTTCACATCTACGTCAACTCACGGATGCTTTGATTGCTCAATATACCTCTATCCTCGACACAGATAATATGAAGGCAATCAAAGTCTCTATGTTTGAAGATCCGGACTTCACCGCAAAGGGCGAAGCTCGTGCGAAGGTTCACTGGCGCGGCTTGTCGACGCTTTGGTTGAATTCAGGAACGCTCTGCAACATTGCCTGCCAGAATTGCTACATTGAGAGTTCGCCAAGAAATGACCGTCTGGTTTATTTGAATCTGAAAGACGTGGTTCCGATTCTCGAGGAGATCCAAACTCAGGGGCAGGGGCCAAAGGAAGTTGGAATCACGGGGGGGGAACCGTTCATGTGCCCCGACATCCTGAAAATCATGGAAGCTGTTCTTTCACGCGGTCACCAGCTTCTTGTTCTAACAAATGCTATGCAGCCGATGATGCGCCGTCGTATTCAAGAAGGGTTGCTCAGCCTGAAAGGTGAATATGGCGATCGCTTGATTTTGCGTGTCTCAATGGATCACCACAGTGCAGAACTCCATGATGCTGAACGGGGAGAGGGATCCTTCACACGTGCTTTAAAAGGACTGAACTGGCTCGCAGATCACAAATTCAGAACAGCAATTGCGGGCCGTCAGGTACTCAGTGAGGATGAAACCACGGCGCGACGGGCATATGGAGAACTCATATCGCTCATTGGTTTGAATATCGATCCGCAAAATCCGTCCGAGCTCGTTCTTTTTCCAGAAATGACTACAGAAAAACCCCCTCCGGAAATTACAACCGAATGCTGGTCGATTTTGGGTGTGGATCCGGACGACATGATGTGTGCCAGCCAACGCATGCTGGTGCGACGAAAGGGCGAAGAGGGTGCGGTCTTTATGCCGTGCACCCTGCTTGCATATGATGATCGGTTTGTGATGGGCGCCACGCTTGAAGAAGCGACACGTGAAGCGGTGTCGCTTAACCATCGATGGTGTGCTGAGTTCTGCGTTCTCGGCGGCGGCAATTGTTCTGGTTGAGATTCTGGGTGACATAAGCGCGGTACAACAAGTCGATAACCGAGGACATACACCATGGCACCTGACGATCTCTCCGCTTATGAAGGTCAAATCAATACCAATCCGGATACGGCTGAGTTCGTGTTGAATCACACGATGCTGCGTGTGAAGGACCCTGTAAAATCTCTGGCATTCTACCGAGATCTCCTGGGAATGACTCTGGTGAAACGGCTGGATTTTCCGCCGGGCAAATTCAGCCTGTATTTTCTAGGTTACATTCGAGAAGAGGATGAGCCAATTCCGAGTGAAACGGCTGAACGCGTTGCCTACGCATTTCGTCAGAGAGGACTTCTGGAATTGACCCATAATTGGGGCACCGAAGATGAAGACGGTGACGTCTATCATTCCGGCAATGAAGATCCGAGAGGGTTTGGCCATCTGGGCATTTCCGTTCCAGATGTAGAGGTTGCTTGCGCGCGGCTCGATGCCGCGGGAGCCAGTTTTGTAAAGCGTCCTGACGAGGGGGCCATGAAGGGTCTGGCATTCGTTCGAGACCCCGACGGTTACTGGATAGAGATCTTAAAGGCTTGAAAAGCTTCAAAGCTGCTTCAACCAGTTCTCCAGCAACGCATGCCCATGCTCGGTGAGGATGCTCTCCGGGTGAAACTGCACACCGAAGACGGGCCGAGTCTCGTGACGAACGGCCATAATCTCGCCGTCGTCAGTGAACGCATCAGCAATCAGGCAGTCCGGCAAATCTTCTTCCCGGAGCGCGAGGGAGTGATATCGCACGACAGTGTAAGAGCCCGGCAAGCCCTCAAATAGCGGGCCACCGGAGTGGTGAATTGCAGATCTCTTGCCGTGACGTATTTCCTTGGCCGTGATCACCTTGCCACCCAGGGCTTGGCCGATCGACTGGTGTCCGAGGCACACACCGAGAATTGGTAGATCATCGGAGGCCTGGTTCACTAGATCCATGCACATACCTGCCTCATTCGGTGTGCAGGGGCCGGGCGATAAAACAATGCCGTCTGGTCGAGTTGCCAGGGCAGATTCAGCACTCATCTCGTCATTTCGGATGACACTTGCTGTCGCGCCGACATCATGAAGGAAATGGACGAGGTTCCATGTGAAGCTATCATAGTTATCAACTACGAGAATATCCGGTCGGACATCACTCATTGGTCGAACTCATAAGTGGAGGCGAGGCCAGCAGCCCTTTTCAGTGCATTGGCTTTGTGAACCGTCTCATCGAATTCGTATTGCGGGTCTGAGTCCAAAACGACGCCTCCACCCGCCTGGATGTGCAAATCATCGCCGGTAATAACTGCAGTGCGCAGCGCGATGCACGTATCAAGATCGCCCTGCCATCCGAAGTAACCGATGGCCCCGCCATAGATTCCGCGCCTCGACGTTTCGAGCTCGTCGATGATCTGCATTGCGCGTATCTTGGGTGCCCCCGACACAGTTCCTGCAGGAAACCCTGCGAACAGGGCGTCGACGGCATCGAGGCCTTCACGCAAATCACCTTCGACATGGGAAACGATGTGCATCACATGAGAATAGCGCTCTATGACGAAGCTCTCCGTGACATCCACAGAGCCGTAAGCCGCGACCCTACCAACATCGTTGCGGCCAAGATCCAGAAGCATCAAGTGCTCAGCCATTTCCTTCTGATCATTCAGCAGATCATTGGCGCGTCGCGCATCTTCGACCGGGTCACCGGAACGCGGACGGGTACCGGCTATCGGGCGGATCGCAACACGGCCATCTCGCACTCGAACGAGTATTTCAGGACTGGACCCAACAAGACGTAGATCTCCGAAGCTCATGTGGAACATAAAAGCGGATGGGTTTAACCGGCGCAGCGCACGATAAAGACTGATAGACTTTCGTTTGAACGGAGAAGAAAATCTCTGGCTAGGCACAACCTGGAAAATGTCGCCAGCCTTGATGTAGTCACGGGCGGTCTCCACTATCTCGAGATATCGATCGAATTCGGTATTTGAGCGGAACTCGATCTCGTTGGCTTCGTCTCCTGCTCCGCTCTTTGATGAAGGAGAAAGGGGAGGCGGGGAAGCCAGTTTTTCCTCAACTTCATCCAACCGAAGCTGCGCGGTTTGCTCATCTCCATCGAACACGCGAGCCGCGAGTAGGAGCTCCTGATACAGATGATCGAAAATTATTACTATTTCAGGGATGACGAGCAGGGCATCGGGCACATCCAGATGCCGATCCGATTTGATGCCCACCGGTTCGAAATAGCTGATGCAGTCATATCCTACATACCCGAAAGCGCCGGACGCCATAGGTGGGAGGTCTTCTTCTGCGTCCGCCAACGCTCGCTTTGAAAAAAGTCTTAGAGCCTCAACAGGGTCTTCGTGGAGCGTCGTTGCGTCTGCAAAATCACTGCTTCCCGCGGCTTCGCCGACACCGTTGCTTATCCTGAACCAGACTCTTGGCATTAGTCCGATAAAGGAATAGCGACCAAGCCTCTCGCCCCCAACAATCGACTCGAACAGGAAGGACCCAGGCTTATCGGGTCCTAATTTCAGCATAGCTCCGACTGGTGTTTCGATATCACCAATCAGCCGCCTGACAATCAGTCGGTCTGTCACTACTGATTATCCAGAATCGATGCGCGATACGCAGCAAGCGCGGCGGAGTTTGACTCAATTTCGAGCGAATTACGAAGTTCAACCTGGAAGGCCTGCTGCAAATCCTGGATCAAGCTCTGCGTCAGTTGAACCCCGGAAACGATAGCCAGCGTATCCAGCTCTTCGGGCTGAGGTCTATTGAGCTCCTCAAGCTGGACCAGGAAGACCTCACCGGGGAGTAGTCCCGGTGCGATCTCAACATCTCCGACCTCGTCCAGTGCGAATGCTGTCTGAAGGACAGGTCTTGGTAGTGTTTGATCGAATGCAGTTCGCCGTAATCCAGTCTCTGGGCGGACGACCGCGCTACTGTAAAGTTCCGCCTGTTCCTCAAGTGTGCTGACGCCGCTTTCCAGCGTCGATTTCACGGCATTAGCAATCGTATCGAGCGCGTCAGCCTCTCTGGAGGCGATAAGCCTGCTTCGCGCCTGATCGCGAACCTCATCGAATTCCGGCACGCGTGACGGTACGATGCGATCAACGGAGACGACGTAAATACTGTCGTCTCCATCAATGCGATCACTGACCAGGTCGACGGGTAATTCAAAGGCCTGGTTCAAACCCTCACGAAGTTGCTGGAGCAAAGGCATTGGCGTGCCGTCAGCTGTGAAGCCCTGTCGATCCACGGCCACCATCGACAAGACAGGCACCCCAAGATCCAGACCAATTTCTCCGATCGTCAGTCCCTGACCAATCAGATCATCAAATCGATTGAAGGCGTTGTAGTATTCTGTTTCGGCCTGCTCCGCGGAAAGCTCTTGTTCTATCTCACCGCGCACTTCGTCTAGCGTCTTTGGCTCGCCCGCTTCAACATTGATAACCCGACCGACTAGCCACCCGCCTGGCGTTTCGAACGGGCCCACAACTGAACCAGCCTCTGATCGCGGACTGAACACTGCCGTGCCGAATTCAGCTATGGCAATTTCTGTTGAGGTCGTTGTTCGGGTCTCGACCGATAATGCTGTTGAGGCGTCGATTTCCCCGCCCCCAGCCAGTAGACCAAATGCATTCAGCGCGGATTGTTCGTCAGCAAACAGCAGCTCTTGAAACGTTCGGACTTCTTCTGTCGCAAGACGGCGGGTCTTCGTGGCCTCATAATAGATTTCGATCTCCTCTTCGGAAAACTCACCGATATGGAGGAAGTCTTCAGCCGAGACAGTTAGCAAGCTGATTTGCCGACGCTCGGGCTCGGCGAACGCTTCGGTGCGGCTTTCATAGAACTCCTGAATTTCTTCTTCAGTTGGCTCAGCTACATCGGGCAACGATCCTTCACGAAGAGGGATCCACGCGATCCTACGCTCTTCAGCACCGTATATTGCTTGCAGCCTCGATAGGTCGCTCGGCGCTGAAACTGCCGACACGACAGCATCTTCGATGTAGCCAAGTGTGAGGTTATCTTTCAGACCTTGTTCGTAGCCTGCTTGAGTGAAGTTGTTGTTCGTCAAGACGCGCCGATAGGTATCAAGATCAAAGGTCCCGGTGACTTGATTCTGGAAGTTTTCGTCGGCCCTGATTGAATCAGCGAGGGCTTGAGAGCTGGCGTCTGCTCCTATTTCCCGAGCATAGCCGAGCAGCAACAGTCTGGTTGTCTGTTGGGAAATTTCCTGATCGAGCAGTCCGAACTCGACCGCTTGTTGACGTGTCAGAGTGCGATTTGATTCATCCTGTTGCCTGAGGATCCGAAGCGTGCGCTCGAACTCACGATCGAGTTCCTGTTGGGAAATACTTCTTTCGCCGACAGAAATGACACCCGAGCCAAAATTACCCGAAAAGATATTCTCGGTGCCCCATACTGCCATACCAAGAATGATCAGGCCGAGAAGCAGGGTTCCGACAATTCTATTCGAGACGAGTGATCTGAAGAATTCCATGGCAGTGCTATCAGTTTGGGCTGCTTGAGTCTTTGAACAGTGCTTGCTACGCGGGGGCGGTTAGATAGGCAAGACAGGAGGAGCCGCCTTGCGCACGCTGATCGCAGGAAACTGGAAGATGAACGGCCTTGCATCCTCACTGGCCGAG
>JBCCIW010000146.1:0-7981 GCA_039028055.1 Pseudomonadota bacterium
ACCGCACATGTCCGCGACAGTCGCGGGCTCCAGATTGAAATCGGCTCCGGTCTCTTCAGCCGAGAAGAGATCCAGCAGTCCGTCTTGAGTGAGCGCTTCCGGGTGCAGGGGCGGCGCTTCTGCCACGTTCTTGGCAAGCCGCTCGAACATCGGGGCCCACTGTGTTCCGGGCTTTCCGACAATCTGATAATTCGCGCTCTTCCGGCGGATATCCTCATCAGCAGGAATGGCCGAGAGAACGGGAATACCGACCGATTCTGCGAAAGCTTGCGCTTCGCCTGTGCCGTCATCCTTGTTGATGACCATGCCAGCCACGCCGACATTCCCGCCGAGTTTTCTGAAGTATTCCACGGCGGAGCAGACATTGTTTGCGACGTACAAGGATTGAAGGTCGTTGGACCCGACAACGATCACCTTCTGGCACATGTCGCGGGCGATCGGCAGTCCAAAGCCCCCGCACACCACATCGCCGAGAAAGTCGAGCAAGACATAATCGAAGTCCCAATCATGAAAACCGAGTTTTTCGAGAAGCTCGAACCCGTGAATGATTCCGCGACCACCACAGCCCCGACCGACTTCCGGGCCGCCAAGCTCCATGGCGAACACGCCGTCACGTTTGAAACAGACGTCACCGATGCTGACTTCTTCGCCGGATTCCTTTCGCTTCGAGGAGGTCTCTATGATGGTCGGGCAGGCGCGACCGCCAAACAGAAGTGACGTCGTATCGCTTTTGGGGTCGCACCCGATCAGAAGCACTTTCTTGCCCTGTTGCGCCATCATGTAGCTTAGGTTCGCGAGCGTGAAGGACTTGCCGATGCCACCTTTGCCATAAATGGCGATGATCTGGGTTTCCTTGGTAACCGGAGAGGTGATCACCGGATCCGGCTCTATTGCCGCCTCCTCGCGAAGTGCGCTCGACATCGTATTTATGACTGCGCGGCCCTCAATGAGCGTGGTCATGAAAATCCCTCCAATCGAGAACCATCTTCAAACAGGCCGGGTCGCCAAAAGCGGTGCGATATGCCCCATCGGCCTGAGCGGGGGTGCTTGTGTGGGTGATGAGATCGTCAAAGGACAATCGTCCTTCATCTCGAAGAGCCTCGACCGCGGTAAGATCGTCCGTTGTCCACTCCGCTGCGATCTTCAAACTTATCTCGCGCATGAACGCGGCTGGAAACGCGAAGCTTGGCCTGTCGGAATAGAAGCCCGCCAGAATGATTTCGGCACCCTTTGCCGAGCGCATGATGATCTGATCGAGTACCGAGACATCTCCGCTGACATCGCAGGCCGATTGATAATCGCTTCGAGTGTCAACTTCCGGTGACACGACAGCGTAGGACTCTGACGATCGGCGTATGGGATTGGTTTCCCACACCGTCGGCACTGCATGACCGAGCGCCATGGTGATGCGCGCAATCAGTCGCCCCAGAACGCCGTGCCCAACGATAAGCTCTGGCGGCGCACCGGCGTTCACCGCGTGATGTGCTGTAGCGGCAAGGGCAAGCAGTATCGCGTCCTCGGTCGGAGGTTTATTGAGAGGCACACACCGATCTGCCGGCACTACGAGCCGCATGGCCGATGCCCCGAAAACGCCAGCGGCACCTTTGAAACCGTGTCCACCAGGCACAAACACCGATTCGCCTATGCGGCCTGGATTTCCCGGCGCTGCAGCAATTACGCCCACCGCTTCATATCCAGGAACCAGCGGATAGCAGAGGCCGGGGAACGAAGGCATATCGCCCGACCACAAAAGCCGCTCCGTACCCGTGCTGACGCCACTCCAATAGACATCGACGACGTAGTCGCCGTCGCCGGGTTCGATCAGCGCGAGCTCTTCAATATCGAGAGTTTCCTGGCCGCGAAAAACAACGGCCTGCGCCTTCAGCGACGGAGCAGGTGTTACATCTGGTCGCAAAGGCGCGCTTTTTACGTCGGTCGCACTTGAAATGGGAGCTTCCAGTTCCATTGTGTCATCATAACTAGACACTTTATATTGTCAATTAAGGATTACGTTGCTTTTATGAGCTTTACGAGCAGCGGCTGGCGCGTTTTTATGCCTTCCACAGAAGAAAATCCGGCTTTCCGCAACAGTGTTTGAATTTCCTGGAAACGCCGAGGACGGCCTGACCCCATAGCCCACAGATACAGTCCGAAATATGCGTCCCCCATGCGGCCTTCATCGGCCATCGGTTCTGCGATCAGAAGGGTGCCGCCGGGAGCGAGGGCGGCCTTTGCCTGTTGAAGGAGTTTCAGAACTGGGCCGTCGTCATGGTCGTGCAGGATGCGAACGAGGCTGATGAGATCTGCTCCGTCTGGCCAGGCGTCCTGAAACATGTCTCCGCCCGAAACATCTGCTGTTATGCCAGCGCCCTGAAATCTCTCTCGCGCAAGATCTGCAACAGCTGGCAAATCGAACAGGCCGATATCGAGTCCCGGTGCTCGTGCTTTCGCAGCTCTGAGAAAGCTGCCATCTCCTCCGGCAACGTCCATGAGCCTCTGGTGGCGCGATACGTCATATGCATCGAGCACATCCTCGGCGATAAACCCTTGCGTCTGCCCCATCAGATCGGAATAAGCCCGGCTCGCAGGCACATTTGAGTTATCCGATGTCTCCGAACCTGCTGCATACGGCCAGAAGCGAGCAAGATTCGTGTCTTTCGAACGGCCCTGCAAAAGGCTGACCGGATCTTTGAGGTCTTCATAAAAAGTCCGGTGGTGCTGCACCATCTGCAACACACCCGGATTGGAGAGAATCGCTGCCCCCATCTGCCCAAGACCATAGCGTCCGCGTGAGCGGGTCTCCGTTAGATCAAGACAGCAAGCCGCCTTCATGAGGCGTTCAGCCCCGTCTCTTGGAAGGTTCGTCACCGCCGCAATGTCATCGATCGTTAGAGGGTCATCCTGTAGTAATGACAGCAGGTTCAGCTCGACACATGCCTGCAGGATCTGCGAGTAGACAAAGCCCGCACACAGATCAAAGGACGCCGCTGCTGAGTTTCGCGCAATTCCTCGAGTGGGCCAGAAATCCGCGGCGAACTTCTGAAATTTCCGATTACCGATCAGGCGAACCCGAAGGGACTTCAGTCGATCAAGCAGTGAGTCGGGCGTTGAGTGCTGCCCGTCACGCGACCTGTTGGACAAGGCTCTCTGGTGCAAGTCGTTTGGCCTGTGCGTAAATGAGTTGGCGAAGGGCCTGTTCCCCGGCGCAGCTGGGAACCGAAGCCGCCGTTGCTTCAATAGCGTCAGTCAAGCGCTGGAATGTTTCTTCCACGCCGAAACTGTCCACGGCACTGGGTCGTCCGTGACGATTGTCCTGGCGAGCGGGTTTTCCGAGCTCGTCCGGAGATAACAGCACGTCCCGCAAATCGTCGGCTATCTGATAAGCTTCGCCCAGGCGGCGGCCAAGTTCCCGCCATGGTCCGTCGGCATGGCCTACGGAGGCAGCACCAGCACGAGCAGCAGCTACGAAGAGCGCTGCTGTCTTCGCGTTATGATAAGCCTGAAGATTGATATCGGTTTCGCTCTCCCATGCCTGGCCTGCCGTAATTCCATGGGGGGGAGCTGTCGACTCTGTCAGTATCAGTACCAGATCGCGCAGGTATTCTGCGCTCGCTTCCCGTGCCATAAGCTCGAACGACATGACAATCAGCGCATCTCCGACGAGCAAGGCGAGCGGCTCGCCGAATTTTGCATGAACCGAGGGTTTGCCCCGGCGCGTGTCAGCGTCGTCAAAGCACGGCATATCATCATGCACCAGTGACGCGCAGTGTAGCATCTCAATTGCAGACGCCGCTGCCAGTGCGTCGCCGAGATCGGCCTGGGGCTCGCACGCTGAGGCGACTGCCATACAGAGTTGGGGACGAACGCGCGCCCCGCCCGGTAAAATGGCGTGTCGAATTGCAGATGCGAGAAGAGGAGGGCCGTTCGGATGCTCGGCAAGAGCAATGGAATGCTCCAGCGTTGCGTCGATTTGCATGCTGATATTCATGGCACCTCCGAAGCGTCACTTTAAATAGTCGTGTCAATGTGTCAATCTGTAATGACAATAAGTGATGAAAGGTGTCCGCGCGAATGGACGGAATGGATCAACCAGACCCGGCAGGAAATGGCGTTCGGCCAGGTGTGATTCCATCATCCGCCTTTGGCTTCGATCGTCCTGTTCCGGAAGGCGGATATCTCTGGTGGTATATCGACGCTGTAAGCGACGACGGCCAGAACGCGCTTGTCATCATCGCATTTGTTGGCAGCGTTTTCTCCCCGTATTACGCTGTCCGTGGTTGGTCGGACCCGGACAATCATTGCGCCATTAATGTCGCGCTCTATGGGCGACCGTCGCGCTGGGCTATGACTGAGCGGGGCCAGGAGCAGGTCGCACGATCCGCAAATGAATTTACCGTGGGGCCCAGCCAGTTGAGAGTTGTAGGCGACCAGCTTATCATCGACATCGCCGAGCGCGGTGCGCCACTTCCGCTCCCTGTGCGCGGACGCGTAACTGTAACTATGCCGCACCAGACCAACCATGCCTTTGAGCTTGACCCTGCCGGTCGCCACACATGGCAGCCGATCTGCACCTCTGCGAAAGTCGATCTTAGCTTCGATGCACCGGACCTTTCATGGTCAGGCCACGGCTATGTCGATTCTAATTTCGGGGCTGAGCCCGTCACGCGTGGCTTTGATTATTGGGACTGGTCCCGCACGCCACTGCCCGGGGGCCAGACGGAAGTGCGCTATGTCACCGACCCGGTATCCGGAAATCGCCGCGATCTGAATGTCCGTTTCCGCAAAGACGGCACGTTCGAGCACTGCGATCCGCAACCCGACACCCATGTGAACGCGACGCCGATCTGGCGCATCCAGCGCCGCGCGGGCCTTCTGCGAGACACCGCGCCAAAAGTACATCGCACCCTTGAAGATACGCCATTCTACAGCCGGTCCGTTCTGGCTTACCCAAAAGGCGCTGCCGGTTACACGGTCCACGAAACTCTTTCCTGCGAACGGCTTCGCTCTCCCATTGTCAGGGCAATGCTGCCCTTCCGGATGCCACGCTGGCCGGTTGGTTCCGCCGCGCCGCCATCCGCTTCCTGATCTCCTTCGCAGCAGAGATGCCGGATAGCGCGGCCATGGGAACACCAGGTCCCGGATGAACACTGCCGCCAGTGAGATAGAGCCCCGGAATTTTGCTCTTCGGCCCCGGCCGAGCGAAAGATGCATGCCAGCCATGGGTCGCCATCCCATATAGCGCACCGCCAGTCCCTGGGAACCGTGCGGCAAAGTCAGATGGCGTCGTCGCCGTAATCGAAGATGGGTTGGGTGTGAGCTTCAGGCCGCAATCCTCCACGAGCCCGGTCATCCGGCCATAGGAGTCCTCGACAAGGCCTGGCGGAAAGTCTGCATCATCGCCTGTTGATGGCGCATTGATCAGGCAGAACAGGCGCTCACGGTCTCCTTCATCAATGCCGTCATTCTCCCGATCCGGCGCGAAGATATATGTCGTCGGGCTCTCAGGCATCTGCGCCGTATCGAACACCGCATCAAACTCTGATTTGTAATCGTCCGAGAAAAGAACATTGTGCACGGACAAATCGAACCCGCTCGTTTCGGCCTCCATGCACCAGGTCATCGCCGACTGGGACCGCTGCCGACGCAGGGCGTTGCCTCCGGCCGGGATTGCTTCCTCACCGAGCAAGCCCCGCGCGAGCGCCGCCCTGTCTCCATTGAAAACCACCGTGTCGGCCTCGACGCGTCGCCCGTCCGCAAGCGTTATAGAATCAGCACGACCTCCGCCCGTACCAATCTCCGCGACAGGTGCCTTGAGATGGATCCCCGCTCCGTTGCGCTCCAGCAATCCGGTGAGCGCGTGTACCAACGCCGCCATGCCGCCCTTGAGAGTCCAGACGCCGATCCGCTCCACATGGGCGATCAGCATCAGTGTCGCTGGAGCCTGAAATGGCGACGACCCGCAATAGGTCGAATATCGCCCGAACAGCTGTTGCAAACGTGGGTCGGTGAACTGTCGAGACAGGGATGACCACAGTGTCGTGAATGGTTTCGTCGCCAAGAGTGCGAACGGGTTCGCCCGCATCATCAGGCTTGGCATATCCGGGGAGGGCGCGCGCATGAACGATTCGTGCAGCGTGTCGAACACCGCTTCCGTTTCCTCGCAGAATGCCCGGTATCTCTCCCCTTCGTCACTGCTGGAAAACGCCGCGATGGCTTCAACGCTTTTGTCCGGATCAGCGAACAGATCAAGCTGCGACCCGTCGCGCCAACCGTGGCGTGCAAGCACGTTCAAAGGTGTTGCTGTAAGGCTTTGGGTAAATGAGCTTCCGGCCATCTCGAACAGCTCATCGAAGACCCATTTCATTGTGAAGACCGTTGGACCGCAATCGATCAGTCCACCGCCAACGTCAGTCTGACGGATCTTGCCGCCAAGGCGGTCGGACGCTTCAAAAATGTGAACGTCGAAATCGCGGGACAGGATAGCCGCCGCCGCCAAACCGCCTATGCCGCCGCCGACAACTGCGATCTTCGGCGTGCGCATTAGACCCCCATTTGCGCCGGCTCCGGCACGAGATCAGCCACGATCTTGGCCGAAGACAGAACGCCCGGCATTCCGGCTCCGGGGTGGGTGCCTGCACCAGCGAGATAAAGACCTTTCAGCTCTTCGCTCCTGTTGTGCGGGCGGAACCACGCACTCTGGAACAGCTTAGGTTCCAGCGAGAACGCTGCCCCGAGATGCGATGACAATCGCTCTTTGAAATCAAGCGGGCTGATATAGTGCGAGGTCGCAATCGTGTCGCCGAGCCCGGGAAGCACCGTTTCCTCAAGGCGTTTCTGGATCGCCTGCCGGAAAGGCTCACCATATGTTTCCCAGTCAACGCCGGACTTCAGATTCGGCACCGGCGCGAGCACGTAAAATGCATCGCAGCCTTCCGGCGCGAGGCTCGGATCCGATGCGGTCGGCCTGTGCAGATACATGCTGAAATCATCCGCCTGATGATAATTGGAAAAGATATCGTCGAGCAGCCCTTTGTATCGCGGACCCAGAACCATCGTATGGTGCTGTACGTCATCGAACTTCTTGTTCGTTCCAAAATACCAGACGAACAGACTCATGGAGAATTTGCTTCGGCCAATCTTGGCGTCAGTCCACCGCCGGCGCTTCTTGTGCCCGAGAAATTTTCCATAGGTGATGCCGGGATCGACATTCGAAACCACCACGTCTGCCGGGAATACCTGTCCCGACTGCGTCTCAACACCTGTTACCTTTCGGCCATCCTCAAGGATGCGTGAGACCGGCTGATTATATTCTATTTTCCCGCCATTTCGGGTGACAAGATCGGCAAGTGCGTTGACGATGGCTCCGGTCCCGCCGACCGCATAGTGCACCCCGAATTTGCTCTCCAGATGCGAGATCAGGCAGTAATAGGCCGTTGTCGTGAATGGGTTCCCGCCAATTAACAGCGGATGGAAGCTGAATGCCATGCGTAGTTTCGGATGCTTGAAATAGTCGCTGACCTTCGAGTGCACCGTCCGATAACCGCCGAGGCGAACAAGATCGTAGAAGGTTTGCAGCGTGAAGAAGAGGCTGTGGAACGGCTTGTCCACCAGCTCCTCGAACGCCACTTTGTAGATCTTCCCGCTGTCCTCCATGAAGCGGTCATAGCCCGCAACATCGGCTGGTTCGATCTTTGCGATCTGCGCCCGCATGGCGTCGGCATCGGCTGAATAGCTCAGCGTGAAGCCGTCATCGAAGCGAATGTCATAAAATGGATCGCAAGGGCGCAGCATCACATCCTGATGGAAGCTGCCGCCGCAGTCCCGCCATAGCTCTTCCAGAATAAAGGGGGCCGTTACAATCGTAGGACCAGCATCGAAGGTGAACCCGTCCTGTTTGTAAGTGTAGGCTCGGCCGCCCGGTCCATCGAGTTTCTCCAGAACGGTAACATCGTAGCCTTTGGCTGCGAGACGCGCCGCCGAA
>JBCCIW010000147.1:0-7952 GCA_039028055.1 Pseudomonadota bacterium
AGCTTGCCCCCCCGCACGACGCCGGACGGCAGAAGATTCAGCTTGTAGGTATTGTTTCCGATAACGAGTGTATGCCCGGCATTATGACCGCCCTGGAAGCGGGCGATGACATCTGCACGGTGAGACAGCCAATCAACAATTTTGCCTTTGCCTTCATCGCCCCATTGAGCACCGACCACGACCACACCTGACATGTTTGAAAGACTCCCACTTGATGAGAACCGGCGTCAGGGACACTGTTTGGACACCGATTGCAAGAGAAAGCCTGCAGCTTGACGACTTTTCGCCCCATTTTACTTACGGCTTTGTCATCTTACCGTAAGATCATGCGATCCGAGATGCGTAGATTACTTATTATATCAGTGCTGGCCCTCTCGGGCGGGAGTGCGGCACAGGGCGGCGACACAGCGAGTGGCACGGGTGCCACAGAGCTGGCTTGCAGTGGTGGTGTTCGGGATGTGATTGTGCTCGGCGCATCAGACGAGCGATTGTCTGTATCGACAATCATAACGCCGGCTGAGAAAGCCAGCAGATCTGGTGAACCTGTCGCGTATGACCTTCCCGCATACAGTCATACCGTAACTGGAGAATCAGGCGAGGTCATACTGCGGTACGGCGCTCAGGGCCTGTTTAACAATGCTGGTCCGCTCAGTTGTGAGGAAAGACTGAATGCAGCTCAACGGCAGCTCGTCGAAGAGCTAATGGAAGCTGAGAGACTGGAGGCATCGTCGACCGGAATCATGTCCCTTCCCGTGCGTATGTCTCAACTGTCAGCCTGTTTGATCAATCGCGACGCCTGTAACACAGAACCTCACTACGTGAATCCAAGCGAAAGCCTGAGGGAATTCGGACAGGAGCGATTCGAGCGTCTCTTGGAAGACGAGCCGATCACGTTTTCCGTCTTCGTTTCGGACTGCCAGCGCGATACATATCTCTATGATCCGGAATCTCGCACTGTTCTGAATGTGGAAAGCACCGGCTGCTAGCGGTGATGGTGTCTCCGTGCTAGCGCAACCGCATGGAGACGTATTACAGCGATCAACAAATTCGCCATGCCCCTGTCCGGGAAATGCAGGACGGGAAAATGGTTCCTTATGCAGAAAAACCAGAGCGAGTAGAGTCGCTTCTTAACGCGGTCGGGTCGCCCATAGCCGCTAGAGATCACGGCCTTGCGCCGCTCCTCGACGTGCACGATGCCGGATATATTGCGTTTCTTCAGTCTGCTCATGATGAATGGCGATCTGCCGGACGCGAGGGAGACGCTTTCCCATACGTGTTCCCGGCGAGGGGCCGACGTCCGCTGGACCTCGAGCGCATCGACGCAAGACTTGGTCAGTATGCTTATGATTGCGGCACACCCGTTACGCAGCATACATGGGAAGCAGCATACTGGAACGTCCAAACGGCATTGACCGCGCTCGACGCCGTCATGGACACCTCTCGAAATAGCTTCGCACTCTGCAGGCCACCAGGACATCATTCGGGCAAGGATTATATGGGTGGGTACTGCTACCTCAATAATGTGGCGATTGCAGCCCAGGCGGCGCTAAAGCAGGGAGCCCAACGTGTGGCTATACTCGATGTCGACTATCATCACGGCAATGGAACGCAGGATATTTTTTATGACCGAGGTGATGTGCTGACGATATCGATCCACGCTGATCCGAAGACGGATTATCCGTTCTACTGGGGTCATGCCGATGAAACAGGATCGGGCCCCGGTTCAGGCTACAATGTAAACTATCCCCTGCCCCGTGGGACCGAGTGGAATACCTATTCCGCCACTCTGCAGCATGCTTGTGAGGCTGCAACTGCTTTCAAACCAGATTTGCTGATTGTTCCCTATGGTGCAGATACGTTTGAACGCGATCCCATTTCTCACTTCAAGCTGAAGACGAACAACTACCGGGACATGGGCAACGCGATAGCGGCGCTCTCTTTGCCCACACTCGTCTGTATGGAAGGTGGTTACGCGGTTGATGCACTCGGCACTAATTTGGCGAGTTTCCTGTCTGGTTTTACGGACCAAGATGGTTAACACGCCAAGCGAGTTTTGAGGCTTCGAAACACATGTTCCTCAATGCCTCTGATGTAAACACAACCCATGAGGCGGCGACATCCGATTTACGCAACCGGCCCGCGGGGGCTGGTGGCCATGGCCTTTTTAGGCCTTGGTGCATCGCCAAGTCATGCCGGAATTCTGGATAATCCGCACTTCCAGGCCGAGGGACTCGTAATTGTCTGGGGCTCTGATGGATTTGATGCCGCAGGAAACTCGCCGGTGGTTTCAGACTTTGTTCTCGACACCGGGTCAGGCACGACTGCAGCGACATCGGGGGATGTCGACCTCATCGCAGGGGATGTCCACACGGTGGTGACCGGGTCGCTGATGGCGACGCAGGACGCGACTACGTCTAATATCGGTTCCCCATTCCGTGTACAGAGGGTTGTTGGTGGAGCCTTTACCACAGACTTTAACGGCAATGGCGTTACGGACCCTGGCGATACATTCAACCCGTTCCAGATCCGCGGCAATAGTGACATCAACACTCGCCGAGCCGAGTTCGATACCAGCTTTTATGTCGCCTCGAACACAGCGTTTGCAATCGACGGGCAGGCCACTCAATTGAACGGTACGACCGACTTCGTGTTTAATAGAATGCGTGTCCGGATCCGCGTCACGCAGTCCGGCGCGGATGATGGCTTTTCATTTGGCACATCAGCTCAGTTTCCGAATAGCGGCGGCACGGCTGGCGGCGTGCAGAATGGGTTCCGCAGGCTATCAACAATGGAAACACCCCGGCGCATGTTTACAGGTAATCAGGCGACAGCGGCGGCCCCGGGATCGCTTGCCGATCAGTCGGTTCGCTTCGATCTGACCTATCGCTACAACTCAGGCAATATTGATCTGTCAGATGGTGTCATAGAGGCAGCTGCAGAGGTGGTTTACACCGTCTATGTCCCTTGAGGAGCTGCCGGTAAATGTCGGCTAGCTGATGAGCTCGTAGTCCTCGCGTCGGACATCTGCCACAGCATCACGGTACGCCCCTACTGTATCGGACCAATTCTGCGTGATGAACCCATCGTCCGTTTTGTACCAGGACCCACCGCAGGCTTCGTCGCCCCAGACAGTCTTTTGAAGATCTGCCTGCAGCTGTTCGTTGAAAGTGTCCTGTGCTGCCCTTGTCGGCGCAAGAGCGGAAGCGCCTGTTTCGTCAAGTACTTCCAAGGCGCTTATGATATGGCACATCTGCGCTTCCATCATTGAGGTGATCGAGTTGTGGCCGAGATTTGTATTCGGTCCATACAGCATGAAGAAGTTGGGAAAACCGGAGACGGTGATGCCGTAATAAGCTCGCGCGACGTCCGCCCAATCATCCTTAAGCGTACGACCGCCGGCCCCGGAGATTTCGACAGAAATATTCCAGTCAGACGTTTCGAAGCCTGTGGCGAGAGCAAGTATATCCGTCTCCACCATTCGTCCGTCGGTGAGTTCCACTGCATTCGGATGGATACGGGCGATGTGGGTCGTTTCCAGGGAGACGTTGTCTCGGTTGAGCGTGTCGTAGTAATCATCGCAGATGAGAATGCGTCGGCAACCGATGGGATAATCAGGCGTCAAAGCAGCGCGTAACTCCGGATCTGAGATCTTTTCATTGAGAAAATTTGTTGCACGCGCGGTGAAAGCTGCTCGCCCCTCGGGCGTCCATGCGAATGCCTTCCAGCTCATCCGTTCTGCGTTCTCGTAAATAAGCTGACGGTTCAGATTGTAGATGAGCATTGCGCTTTCAAGATCCGTAACCGCGAGCGCCTTGTCTTCTGGCGTGATGGGCTGGTCAGGGCGCGGGACAATGTAGTTTGGACTGCGCTGATAGACGGTCAGGTGTTCCGCAGTCTCTGCCATGGGCGGGACCAACTGAACGGCACTCGCACCCGTTCCAATTACGCCGACTTTCTTGCCGCTCCAATCTACCGAACGATCCCACCGCGCGGTATGCATCGCAGGACCTTCAAAAGTCTCCAGTCCATCAATGGATGGATATTTGGGTCTGTTGAGCTGACCCAGAGCACTGATCACCGCCATAGCCTCGATCGTGTCAACACTTACTGTTGTGACGTCCCAGACCTTTTTGTTATCGCTCCAGACTGCGCTCTGCGCTGCTTCACCCAAGCGTATGGAAGGCGCAAGCTGATAGCGCTCGACAAGTTCATTGGCATAGGCTTCGACCTCGTCGGCGATCGGGTATCCCTTTGACCAGACCATGGATTGCGCGAAAGAGTATTCATAAAGCGCAACGGGTACGTCGCACGAGCAGCCGGGATATTTGTTTTCGTGCCACGTACCGCCGACGCTTTGGTTTTTCTCAAGCAGGGTGAATGTATATCCGGCTTCCTTCAGCTTGATCGCTGCCAGCAAACCGCCGAGACCGCCGCCGATCACGACAACATGCTTGTTTCCCATGGCTGTCCTCCACCTCTTGTATATTTGTTCCCAAGCGTGCGGCGATCACGACGGCTTGGCAAGAGGGGATCCGGTGAAATCAGTCGACCCGGCCAAATCTATAGTAGATGCGCCCGCCGACGGAGTCGTTGCCCTGGTTACGGCCATCCCCAATGATCTGGCCATGGGATAGATGCTCATAGATGAGCTGTGCGCCCCACCGCTCTCCGATATGCCGGTTGAGCGCGAGAGTTGTGCGAAACAGGTCGCGCGACCCGAACAGGATGTTATTGTTGTCGAACGCCGCATTAGCGGGATTGTTGAGATCATTGGGAAATGGAATGTCGATCTCGCCAGAATGCACAATGTAGCCGAGACTGGTCTCGATCTCCCAGCGCTTCTTCTTGCCGAGTTGCCAGTCCCAGTTCAGCCCGAAACCGCCGAAGCTGGTATTTCCTGCCGTGTTCCAGGACCCCACAATGTAAGGTTCGGGATCGAAAAAGTACTTCCAGCGCAGGCGCTTCGGCGTGTGGAAGAGGATCTCGACCTGAACATTCTCCCCCTCTTCCTGGTTCTCAGCGTCGGCACTGCCACCGATCGGAATGTTATGGGCCAACACACCGAAGCGCACCTCGCTGACAATATCCGAAAAGGTGGTCTTGCCATCGTCAGCCTGATCCTGGCCGAAGGCCGGGCTCTGGCTTGCAATACCTAGAAAGACAGCAAGAAAGGTGGTTAGGAGAAGACGCATGAAATCGGCTCTTTAAATGACCTAATTGTCATCAGAGAGCCGAGCCATAAGTGCGTGTCAAACCAAAATCGCGCGACTTTCCGGTCTTCGTAAAAAGTGTAAAGTCACCAGAAGTGGGCGGCGCAATTTGAACTCTCCTAGAAGTTCAATACTTTCGCGTATCGGATATGCTCCATCGCGTGAAGCTTCTCGAGCGTCGCTGCCGGTGGCTCTGAGTCGACGCCAACAAGCGCTATCGCTTCACCGCCCTCGTCGGTGCGACCGAGGTGGAATGTTGCGATATTGACGGCCGCTTCCCCCAGCATCACGCCGAGCGACCCGATGAAGCCTGGAATATCGAGATTGTTGACGTAGAGCGTCACCGGCGAGAAGTCGCCCTCCAGTGCCATACCCTTTACTTCCACGATGCGTGGACGGCCTGCTGAGACTGTGCCAGCAAGCGTGCGCCAACCGCCTTCAGGCGAGTTTTCCGTTGCCTTGGTTAGGATCTTGATCCGAATGAGACTGTCATAGACCGGGCTTTCTTCGGTCTTGGTTTCCGTCAATTTGATGCCGCTCTCGTGCAGGATAGCCGGGGCCGACACCATGTTTACATCACCGCGGCTTGGGCGGAGGAGCCCCGCAAGAGCAGCTGCAGTGATTGGCTTCCGGTTCAGTTCTGAGACGTCGCCTTCGTATTCTATAACCACTTCCTCAAAGCCGTAATCGGAAATCTGCCCAGCAAAGGCACCGAGCTTTTCTGCGAGCTGGGTGAATGGGGTCAGGCGCGGTGCTTCCTCTGCTGTGACTGACGGCATATTGAGGGCGTTGGTGACTGCGCCAGTGAGCAGATAATCAGACATTTGCTCTGCCACCTGTAAGGCAACATTTTCCTGAGCCTCGGTGGTGGCTGCCCCTAGGTGGGGTGTCGCTATGAAGTTAGGTGCGCCAAAGAGCGGATTGTCCTTGGCGGGTTCCTCAGCGAAGACGTCGAGGGCAGCGGCAGCGACATGGCCGCTTTCAAGTACATCTTTCAGAGCTGCTTCATCGATCAAACCACCGCGGGCACAATTAACAATGATAACGCCTTTCTTCGTCTTTGCGAGGTTTTCTGCCGACAGAATATTCGCTGTCTGGTCGGTGAGCGGGACGTGCAATGTGATGACATCGGCGCGGGCCAGCAGTTCGTCTATTTCGACCTTCTCCACGCCGAGTTCAACGGCGCGTTCTTCCGTCAGAAATGGGTCATAAGCTGCGACTTTCATGGCGAGCCCGCAAGCACGCTCGGCAACACGAGACCCAATATTACCGCAACCGATAAGACCGAGCGTCTTGTAGGAGAGCTCGGTTCCCATAAAGGCCTTCTTCGGCCATTCGCCGGCCTGCGTTCCGGCATTCGCCGCCGGTATCTGGCGGGCGGCGGCGAACATCATTGCGATGGCGTGCTCAGCGGTAGTGATGGCATTGCCAAAGGGCGTATTCATCACAACGACGCCTTTGGCCGTGGCCGCCTTGATGTCGATATTGTCCACGCCGATACCTGCCCTACCGATGACTTTCAGATTGTCCGCCGCAGCGATGACGTCTGCATCGGGTTTGGTAGCTGACCTGACGACGAGGCCATCATAGGCCGGAATTTCAGCGATTAGCTCATCTTTCGAGAGGCCGGTTTTCGTCTCAACTTCAAGTCCGCGATTTTTGAAGATATCGACGGCGGCGGGACTCAGTTTATCGGCGATGAGTACTTTGGGCATTGTTTTTTCCTTTGTTCATGTGCGGTTCTTCGCCTGTCGGCTCGGGCACATTGCGCCTGCGCTTTGCTTATTTTCGGCAAGCTATGAAATTGAATTCTAGAGAGTTGCGAGCGTCTCTTCGAAGGCCCAGTCGAGCCATGGCGTTAGCGCTTTCACGTCGGAGGGCTCCACTGTGCCGCCGCACCAGATACGCAACCCCGGGGGCGCTTTGGCATACCCGGCAGCGTCATAGGCCACACCTTCCTTGTCGAGCATTCCCATCATCTTTTTCACGAAGGCGCGCTGATCAGCTTCCTCCATCGAGGCAACGCCGGGCTCAGTAATCTTGAAGGTAACGCCGGTATTGGAGCGCACAGACTCGTCGGGACAGAGAAAGTCGATCCAGGGCGTTTCGGCAACCCAATCGGTGAGTATGGCGAGGCTCTCATCGGAGCGAGCCTTAAGCGCTCTCCAACCGCCGAGGCTTTCACACCAGTCGAGGGACTGTAGATAATCCTCCGTACACAGCATGGATGGCGTGTTTATGGTCGCGCCTTCGAACAGCGCTTCGTTGAGCTTGTCGCCCTTGGTCATGCGGAAGATTTTCGGCAAAGCCCGATCCGGCTTGTAGGTCTCCAGCCGGCGCACCGCGTTTGGGCTGAGGATCAGCATGCCGTGGGCCGCCTCTCCGCCGAGCACCTTCTGCCAGGAATAGGTCACCACATCGAGCTTTTCCCATTCAATGTCGTGGGCAAAGACGGCTGAGGTCGCATCGCAGATCACCACGCGGTCAGGATCAGGTTTGATCCAGTCGGCGTTCGGGACGCGGACTCCGGAGGTGGTGCCGTTCCAGGTGAAGACGATGTCGGCGCCGTCACGTGCGGCGGCGAAATTCGGCAGTACGCCATAGTCGCCCGTATGGATTTCACAATTCTCGAGCTTCAGCTCATTCACCGCATCGGTGACCCAGTCCTTGCCGAAGCTCTCCCAGGCAAAAATATCTACAGGGCGACCGCCAAGCATGGACCACATGCACATTTCAACAGCG
>JBCCIW010000148.1:0-7913 GCA_039028055.1 Pseudomonadota bacterium
GGTATAATTGTCGGAATTCTGATTGCCCGGGCCGGATCTGGAGTTATCGCTGAACAGTTCGGCTGGCGAGTGGTCTACTACGTCGCGACGGCGCTGATGGTGGGTATCACACTATGCCTGCCATTTATCATGGAAGAGCGAAGGACAGACATTACAGCGTCTCAGGGCGGGAGCTATTTGGGGCTGATCAGCTCGATATTTCCATTAGTCATGCGCAAGCCTGAAGTGCTGATTTCAGGGGCGATTCAAGGACTTAGTTTCGGGATTTTCCTCGCGATCTGGATGGGGCTCGGCCTTCATCTGACGAGTGCGGAAATGGGCTATGGCGTTGATGTGGTCGGATATCTGGCATTGCTTGCCATGGTGAACCTCTTCGTGACGCCGTCGCTAGGCCGGTGGGCCGACAGGATAGGGGCGCGGCGGGCGCGACTTGTTCTTGTCCTGATACAGATTTTGGGTGTGGCGCTTTTCCTGCCGTTCGGCGAGTCGCTCTGGTTATTGATGATCCCGATCGTGATTACGAACATCGTGGGTCCCGCCATCGACGTTACGGGGCGGATGACGTTTCTGTCAGAGACGCCGGACATCCGGACACGGTTGATGACGGTCTACATCGTTCTCATGTTTGCGGGGGGCGGCATGGGAAGCTGGGCCGGTACGGAGGTTTATGCCGAGTTTGGATGGATCGGAAATGCGCTTCTAGCCTTTAGTTTTTCGGCACTTATCCTGCTGCTCTCAGCACTGAGTCTGCGGCGGTATGGAGATCGAACCGGTTGACACTCTCAGCCATCACTGTAACGCGAGCTCTTCGCAAAGCTCCCGATTTCGATGAGCGCTAAGAGGCAGGTTTTATGGGCAGAATTTGGCTTGCTGGGCTGGCTTTGTCTTTATTGTTGGCATCCGGTGTATTCTGGTTAGCATCAAATACAACGCGATATGCATTCGATACCTCAATAGACGTTATCGAACTGACATCACCCAAATCGCTGCCTCAGCATTATGCGCCAGGGTTTGCGCCGCCTCTGGAGTACAGTGAAAATCGGGTGCCCTGTGATAATAACATTTCGACAAAGCGCGCTCTTTTCGGAGACCTGCACGTCCACACTGCGTTCTCCGGCGATGCCTATGCTGAAGGTACTCGACTGTATCCCCAAGATGCGTATCGCTTCGCGCAGGGTGAAACCGTTTTGTTTCCGGGACCAGGAGATACGGACGGGGCACCTATCCAGATTGGCCGGCCCCTCGATTTTGTTGCGGTAACAGATCACTCCGAGGCTTTCGGTGAGAGTTACATTTGTCGCAACGAGGGTGCTTATCCGGGGTACAACTCCAGAGCCTGCCAGATCTATCGGGAAGGAAAGGAGCCAGGGGTTCGCGTCTTCGGGGTTCCGCGCGCCGGCACACGGCCGGAACGCGTTGCGTCCGTCTGTGGGGAGGATGGAGCGGACTGCCGGGAAGCTGCCAGGATCGTATGGCAACAGGTGATAGACGCTGCCGAGGACGCCTACGACAGAACTCCTGGCTGCAGCTTCACGAGCCTCGTGGGCTATGAATATACGCGTAGTCCGAGTGGAATGCACATGCACCGGAATACGATCTTCAAGAATGCTGAGGTGCCCGGTTTTCCGGCGAATTACATCGATTATCCAACTTTACCCTCATTGCTGGGGAAGCTTGAAACGGAATGCCGTCTAGGCATTGAAGCGTGCGATGTTTTGTCCATTCCGCACAATTCGAATATTTCGAGCGGAAATGCATTTAATCTGCGTTCGCTCGAGGGATTGTCTGAAGAAGCGCAACAACGGCACCTTCGACAGCGCCAAGTCTATGACCGGTTGATTGAAATCACGCAGCACAAAGGTGCTTCGGAATGTGTGAATGGCATTACTGATATTCTGGGTGACGAAGACGAATACTGTGATGTTGAAGCCATCCGCCAGATCGGCAGCGAGGAGCGGGCTTTTGATACGACCCAATGGATCCCGCGCTTGTTTCGTCTGACAATTGAGGAATGCACCGACGCAAATTTCGATGTGGTGGATAATCTATACAAAGGCCCCTGTGTTGCTTCCCGCGACTTCGCGAGGGGTGCCTGGTTGGATGGACTTCAGGCGCACTCTCATACCGGTGTGAACCCGTTTCAGATGGGCGTTATCGCGGCTACGGACAATCACGTCGCTTTGCCCGGCCACACAAGTGAAGCTGGATGGCGGGGGCATATCGTCCACGAAAGTACGCTCGAGGGCCGCATGGGTGAAGCGAGACTTGGTCGGCATAATCGACTGGAAAGCAATCCGGGCGGTCTTGCCGGAGTATGGGCGGTAGAGAATTCGCGGGACGCGATCTTTCAATCCCTGAAGAGACGCGAGACGTTTGGTACATCTGGAACCCGGATTGAGCCGAGATTTTTCGCTGGTGACTATTCATCCGATCTTTGTTCTGCACCGGACTGGCTTGAACAAGCATATGCAAACGGGGTTCCCATGGGTGCAGATATTCCCGCGCCGCAAGAGGGTATTAGTTTTTTGCTCCAGGCCCTTGCCGATAGGGGGCCATCGATTATGCCTCTGCCTCTTCAGGAGCTTCAACTGATAAAAGGCTGGATTGATGGAGACGGAAACAAGCGTTTCGATGTAAAAAGCATCGTTACTGCACCGCCGCAGGGATCTGAAACGCTGTGCGCTGTCTATCGTGACGAAGAGTATGATCCCGCGCTGCCAGCTTATTACTATTTGCGGGTGATTGAGAAACCCATGCCGCGTTGGAGCGCCGCCCAATGCAGCGCGGAGGAAGAGACTCAATGGCCAGAAGCCTGTGCGGGCGAAGTCGGTCGAACGATTAACGAAATGGCCTGGACCTCGCCGATTTGGCTCACCCCACAGTAATGTGATGGCATGCCTATGCTGACGACGATAGACTACTTTTCTTTGTTGGAGAGCTGAATGCGTCGCCGAGGTTTAGGACTAATTACTTCTTCCATTGCGGCGTTGGTATTGTCGGCTTGCGCGTCGACGATCACAGACTTTCCAGATGTAACTGCATTTGACCTCTCCGAAGATGTTATCGGTATCCAGGCGGGGGTGGTAGAAGCGGCGCTAGACCAAAAACAACGCGTAGATGGGCTCGCCTGGCCCCTTTTGGCTGCGAACACTGATTTGTGTGGGGACCTCACGCGTAAGGCTTATGGCATTACATTCGGCAATGACGAGACAGTTCGGGCGCTGGTGGACGGTCTTACATCAGAGCAGGTGCGGACGCTTGGTTATGATGCATCGCCAATCGTGCTTGGTGTTTCAGATGGTAGTCCAGCAGCGGAAGCAGGACTTCAGCGCGGTGCCGTGCCAGTCAAAATTGGAGAAACCGTCATCGGCGGCAGCGTCGACGCAATAGAAGACGCCTTGCGAAAAGATCGTAATGCCCGAGCGATCGCTCAAAAGACCGGGATCGTCGCAAAGCCTTTGCCGATGGCCTTTGAACTTGATGGCGCAAGCATTGAATTTACCCTTCAGCCAGAACCGATTTGCGATGTAGGCGTGCGAATCTTGGGAACGGATGCCGTCAACGCTTCTGCGGGCCGGCGAGTTATAAATATCAATCGTGGCATTGCGAATTATCTGGAGTCGGATCGAGATCTTTCGATCGTCATTGCCCATGAACTGGGGCACGTAGCTGCGGGTCATGTCCGCAAGTTGACACGTAACAACTGGGTTTCCGGCCATTTTGCCTGGGGAGTTCCGTTGAGGCTCGGCGCAGGACTCGTTGATCTCAGCCTCGGGGCTGCTTTAGAGAGGTTTGCGGGATGGGAGACACCGCCGGGACAGTCAGCGGTAGCAAAGCTCGAAAATCGTGCCTTAGGTTTTCGACAGTTCGAGCGGGAAGCGGATTATCTTGCTGTTTATTTCGCGGCCCGCGCGGGGGTTGATCTAGATGGTTTTGAAGAGCTGTTCTCGCAGTTGGCGGAGCTTTCAATTAGGTCGACTTATGGGGAGCGGTCACATCCGATAACGTCAGAGCGTCGGCTTGCACTTCGACTGGCGCGCGATGAGGTGGAAGCGAAGCAGCTGGCGGGGGAGCCCCTCGTGCCTGAAGGATGGCCAAGCTCTGATCGCTTTGAAGATGAGTGAATTTCAGCTGCCGCGTATCGGCAATGTTAAGTTCATCTAAAACAACACATTTCCAAATTCAGACTTGCTCATCCCTCCGGAATGGCGTCCTATCTTTCGATCTTTCGATACAGGCGTAGAAGTGGAGAACCCCCCATGGGAAAAGTCCTGGAATTTAATGGCTTGAAACTTGATCAGCCCGGTCGCGGTCGGATTTACGATTCTATTTTGGAGACGATTGGGAATACGCCGCTTGTTCGTGTCCCTTCCTTGCTAGCCGAGGAGAACGTGACTGCAGACGTTGTTCTGAAGCTTGAATTCTTCAATCCATTGGCGAGCGTTAAAGATCGCATTGCGATAGGCATGATCACGTCAATGGAGGAAGAGGGCAAAATTGGCCCCGGCTCTGTTATTGTTGAACCTACATCGGGCAATACAGGGATAGGGCTTGCTTTCGTTGCTGCCGCGCGTGGATACCGCATTATTCTTACGATGCCTGAGTCGATGTCGATTGAACGACGCAAGATGTTGGCGCTTATGGGTGCCGAGTTGGTGCTGACGCCAAAAGAGAAGGGCATGAACGGCGCGATTGCGAAGGCTCAGGAGCTCCTAGAGAGCACCGAGGGTGCTGTTATGCCGAGCCAGTTCGACAATCCGGCAAATCCTGCAATTCACGAAGCGACGACTGCCGAGGAGATCTGGAACGATACAGGCGGCCGGGTCGATGCGGTTGTTTCCGGTGTTGGAACCGGCGGAACTTTCACCGGTTGCGCGCGAATCCTGAAAGGCAAGAAGCCTGACCTGAAAATGTTCGCAGTCGAGCCCGAAGGCAGCCCGGTTTTATCGGGAGGTGATCCGGGACCCCACATGATTCAGGGGATCGGTGCGGGATTTGTACCAGGCAATATGGAAACTGGTCTTATGGACGGCGCGGTGCAAGTGTCGAACGAGGAAGCATTCGAGATGGCACGTCGTGTGGCGAAGCTTGAAGGCATTCCCGTCGGTATTTCTTCTGGCGGCATACTTGCCGCTGGCCTCAAGGTAGCCAAGCAACCTGAAATGGCTGACAAAATGATCGTTGTGATCATTCCGTCTTTCGCCGAACGTTATTTGTCGACCGCGCTGTTCGAAGATCTCGGCTAGCTCGTTTTCGCGACCTTTTGATAATTATTGGAGCCGGTCTTTTATGGCCGGCTTCTTTATTGGGCTGTGCTCAATCGAATAGATTTGCCTGCGGACAACTGATCAGCAGCGGCTACGATGGCATTCGCGTCGATCATGAAATGCTCGTAGAGATCCGCAATCGTACCCGTCTGTCCAAAGTGCTCCACACCTAGGGGCGCTGTTTGGTGGCCTTTCACACTGCCTATCCAGGCAAGCGTTGCTGGATGCCCATCGGTGACTGTGATGAGAATAGCGTTCCTTGGAACGCCTGCCATTAGACGCTCGATTTGGCTTGTGGCATCTGATTGCCCTCGAGCTCGTGCGCGCCGAGCCGCTGTCCACCCTGAATTTAGTCGGTCTGCAGATGTTACGGCCAACACGCCAATGTCTCTTCGATCATTTCCGATGAGTCCTGCCGCCTCTATCGCTTCGGGGGCAACGCACCCCTGATAGGCAATCACCACTTCACAATTAGGTCCAGGCTTTCGTAGCCAGTACGCCCCATCAATCACGCCACGAATGAATTCGGAATCGTCACGCGCTTTGAGACCCAGCTGCTCGACCGGTCGTGTCGTCAGGCGCATGTAGACCGAACCGCCCGTCTCGTCCCTAAGCCATGTCCGTTCGTCTGGGTCTCCTTCACCGTCTCGCTGCAGGTAGTCGAAGGCCCAGTCCATGATGATGGAGAGTTCGTCGAGGTAGGCTGGCTCGAACGAGACGAGACCGTCCTGGCTCATACCAATTAGTTGTGCGCCGATCGATTGATGCGCTCCGCCTTCGGGCGCAAGTGTTACGCCAGATGGTGTGCCCGCGATGATAAAGCGCGCGTCCTGATAACAGGCATAGTTCAACGCATCGAGCCCCCGCGCCACAAACGGGTCGTAGACGGTGCCTATGGGGATCACTCGTTCGCCAAAAAGCGAATGGGATAGTCCAGCAGCTCCTAGCAACAGAAACAGGTTCATCTCGGCAATGCCAAGCTCAATGTGTTGTCCTTCAGGAGAGAAAAGCCATTTCTGTGCGGATGGGATTCTCTGATCGCGGAAGACGTCTGACTTGACCTCTCTTCCGAAGAGGCTTCGGCGGTTTACCCAGGAACCGAGATTTGTGGACACAGTGACGTCTGGTGACGTTGTCAGAATTCTATCGGCGAGCGGTTCTTCCGACTTCGCGAGGGCGTCAAGGATCTTGCCGAAGCCTGCCTGCGTTGAAAGCACCCTGTCATCAAGGAAGACCGGTCCAGGGGATGGAACAACCGGGGCCGTATATCGACGGGGCCCGGGTTTGAAAAACGAGACGTTGCTCAAGAATGATCTCAACCCGCCGATATCTTCAACGCCCGCGAATGGTTCCCATTCGTCACCCTTAGGAACACCAATGTAAGACTGAAATTCGGCCATCTGAGCTTTTGTCATCAGTCCCGCATGATTGTCCTTGTGGCCTGCCAAGGGTGTGCCCCAGCCCTTGATTGTATAAGCAAGGAAAACAGTCGGCTGATCGTCTGTTACGCTTTCGAACGCGTCACACAGCGTCTGCAAGCACTGGCCTCCCAGATTGTTCATCAAGGCCGCAAGTTCTTCATCAGTGCGTTTGTCCAGTAGAACGGTCACATCGCCCTGATCGCCGAGATCGTCCATCAGCCGAGAGCGCCATGCCGCGCCGCCCTGATAGGTGAGGGCGGAATAGTCTGCATTCGGACAAGACTGGATCCACGCTTTCAGTGTTTCGCCTCCGGGCTCTTCGAATGCTGCGCGTTGGAGAACGCCGTGACGCAATACTATCGTGCGCCAGCCGAAGGCTTGAAAGATTGCCTCGATTTTCTCCCAGAGTCCCTCGTGAACAACGCCGTCGAGGCTTTGCCGATTGTAGTCGATCACCCACCACGTATTGCGCAGATCGTGTTTCCATCCCTCTTGAAGCGCTTCATAGACATTACCTTCATCGAGCTCGGCGTCGCCGACGAGCGCGACCATCCGGCCGTTGGGCTTGTCTGATGTCCATGGCTTCGCGGCGAGATAATCCTGTATGATCGATGCGAAAGCCGTTATGGCGACGCCTAGCCCAACGCTTCCGGTAGAAAAGTCGACATCGTCAACATCCTTGGTTCGACTCGGATAGGACTGCGCGCCGCCCAAGCCACGGAAATTCTCCAGTTTCTCACGTGTCTGATTGCCCATTATGTATTGCATGGCATGAAACACGGGCGACGCATGGGGTTTCACCGCTATGCGATCTTCAGGTTTGAGTACGTGGAAATAGAGTGCGGTCATGATTGACACCATGGACGCACAAGACGCCTGGTGGCCGCCAACCTTCACATCACCATCTTTCTTTTCTCGAAGGTGATTGGCATTGTGGACAATCCAAGAGGACAGCCAAAGAAGGCGTTGCTCAAGCGTCTTAAGGTGGACGGGCGCGGTCATGGTAGAGACCTCCTTTATCCCGTTCGGTTTGGCACGGGGCGCTCCGGTTTCCAATATCTGAGATATATTGACTGGTATTCGGCTTGCTGCGTGATGGGGGTGACCGTAATCCTTGAGCTGAAACATTGGAGGGTTTCATGGAAATCGATTACTTCCTCGTGCTCGGAGGAATTTTTTTCGTGTTCGCACTTCTGTCGCGCCGGATAGAAGGGTCTCCTTTGAC
>JBCCIW010000149.1:0-7839 GCA_039028055.1 Pseudomonadota bacterium
GCGCCCTGGGAGCACCCTTTTTCTTCTAATCTTAAAATGTCTGGAGTTCTGTTATGTCTAAGGTGGCGACCAATGACACTCACTCCGCCAGACCTATGGGTACAACGAGATGGATCTTGGGATTTGTCTCGCGTGCGCCGCGATATGCAATTGGCATATTGTTTTTCAGTCTGGCAGTTAATCTGTTACTTCTCGTTTCTCCCCTCTATATGCTGCAGATCTATGATCGCGTGCTCTCTTCGGGATCCGTCGATACATTGCTCTGGTTGAGCATTATCGCAGTCTTTTTGCTTGGCATATATTCCGCTGCTGAGGCGGGCCGGCGGCGTCTTTTGTCACTGGCTGGGGACCATATCGAGCGCAAATATTCCCGCCGAATTTTCACGCGGTTTGAACGTGGTGACGATACCCTTCCTAAATTGCCATCTGATATTGTCGGCCTCAATCGCATTCAATCGTTGACTCAAAGCGGAGCAATGCTTGCTTTCTTTGATCTGCCTTTCACGCCTTTCTTTGTAGCGCTTCTCTATCTTCTCGATCCGGTTCTTGGGCATGTTGGTGTTGGTGGGGCAATCCTGGTCTTTATTGTCGCGGTTGTGTCGGAGCGTTTAACGCGACGTGCGACACAAAGCGCAGCCCAAGCAACAACTGAGGCTCAGACACTCGCTCAAGGCATAGCAAGGCAACGCTCCGCCATTGTTGCGATGGGGCTGACTTCGCAACTTTATGAGCAATGGTCCGAGACCCGTGACACAGCCAATGAGCAGGCGCTTGCGGCAGCGCGTGGAGAAGGAACATTTTCCTCGCTTGCGCGTTCGTTAAGACAGATACTGCAAGTGCTCATACTCGGCGCGGGTGCAGCACTTGCGTTATCTCAACAGATCTCGCCCGGTGGCATTGTTGCCGGATCTGTTATCATGTCTCGCGCACTTGCTCCGATCGATCAGATTGTTGGCGCTTGGCGGAGCCTGGTGATGGCCAGAACCGCCTGGGCAGATTTGGTTAGCCGCTTCGACAAGTCGTTCGATCCACAATCCTATACACCGCTTCCGCAACCGTCTGCCGAACTCGTTTTCGACCGGTTGGCCATTTCAACACCCGGTACCAAACTCCCATTGGTTCGTGCTTTTACATATAATGCGGACGCTGGAAGCATGATTGCACTCACTGGCCCGAACGGCGCTGGCAAGACGACCCTTCTTCAAACAATTGCAGGTGCGTGGCCCGGTGCTGAGGGACATGTTCTTCTGGGTGGACGAAACATTCATGACTGGCCCAGCGAGGATCGTGGTCAGTACGTGGGGTATGTGCCTCAAGATGTTGAACTAACGCCCGGCACGGTCGCAGAGAATATTGCGCGCTTCCAACCTGATCGACTTGAGGAGGTTTTCGAAGCGGCACGCACAACCGGTGCGCATGATATGATCGTCGGCCTTCCGGAGGGGTATGACACACTCATTGGGCCGGGAGGTATTCATCTATCCGCAGGTCAACGCCAGATGATTGGTCTCACACGGGCTTTCTTTGGTGATCCAGTGCTGTTGTTGCTAGATGAGCCAACAGCGAATCTGGACGCCAATACGGCAGCTGCTGTTGCGCGTGTGATTGAACAAAAGGCTGCTGGCGGAGCGATTATTGTTGCGTCAACGCATGACCTTAATCTGATCGACCGCATGACCGTCGCTTTAATAATCCGAAATGGATCTGTCCTCAGCCTTCCAGCGATTGATTATCGCAGGAATGCCGACACTCCAAGCTCGAAGCCTCAGCTTGCGGAGGTGGCAAAATGAGTAAAAAAACTAATACGAAGACCCGCAACAAGGTAGACGGTTATTCGCGCCTGATGGGTGGCATATGTCTTATAGGATTGGGCGGCTTCATATGTTGGGCTGGCTTCGTTCCACTTGAGGAGGGCGTTGCCGCCAGTGGAACTGTTGTTGTTGAAAACGACCGTCAGGTTGTTCAGCACCTAGAAGGCGGTATTATCCAGACGATCTCGATCCAAGATGGCGATCGCGTTGAAGAAGGAGACACGCTTCTCGTTCTTCAAGAGACGGCGTCATTGGCGAGCCGTGATCAAGTCAGCCAGCAAATCGCAGCGTTTCAGGCAACTGTTCAGCGGCTCACCGCATTACAACAGAATGCTGCGGCACCAGACTTCTCGGTGATCGACGCAATCGACATCTCAGAAATGGAGCGCGGCGAAATCATTGCCCGGGAACTTGATCTCTTCAATCAACAGAAATCGGCACTGAACGCAGATGTTGATGTGCTTCAGACGCGACGCGCCAGTGCGTTTAACACAGCGCGTCTGAAGAACAATGAAATCGAAATCGCGCAGCGTGCACTTGCTGCTACTGAGGACGAGTTGGGCGTCATTTCGAGCATGTTTGAGCAGCAACTGGTTCGCAGAGATCAAGTGACCGGGCTGGAGCGGAACCTTGCTCAGCAAGAAGGCGAAATTGCCCGCCTCCGCAGTGAAAAAATATCCGCCGAAGCTGAGGCTGGAGATCTATCAGTTCAGATTACACAACGGCGTGCTCAGTTTGATGAGCAGGTCTCTGCTGATCTTCGAGATAACTATGCTCAACTTCTGTCCGCAGAGGAACGTCTCTCGGCAGCTCAAGATGTGCTCAATCGCGCTGTTATCGCTGCACCGGTATCTGGAGAAGTTCTCAATCTCTCCTTCTCTACAGAAGGAGGTGTTGTGCGCCCCGGAGAGCCAATTCTCGAGATCGTTCCCGATATCAACGCTGTAACTGCGTCTGTCCGCATACGTCCAAATGATCGTGCTTCGATTTTTGAGGGGCAGACCGTTCGTACGCAGATTTCAGCTTATAAGAGTTGGTTGAGCCCAAGCCTTGACGGTGAGATTATTAACGTCAGTGCCGATTTGAAGACTGATGTCGTAAGCGGAGCGAATTATTACGAAGCGCGCGTGCGTATTCCGGATGCTTCGCTTTCAGATATCTCGGATTTGGCAATCATACCCGGTATGCCTGTGGATGTTTTCATCTTCAGCGGCAAAAGTCGAACTCTAGCAGACTATCTGTTTGAACCGATTGCGTCGTCAATTACCAAAGGACTGCGATCGTCATGATCCATACGTTTATTGTTAAAGCAGCGATTGTCGGAGTCGCTGTGATTGGATCGCACGGGATCGCGGCTGCGCAAGATGCGCCAGTCTGTCTCCCATTCAGCAGTGCTTTGCAATTGGCATCCAGTAATGATCCATCAGTAAGGGTCGCACGCGCGAATCTCGATCGTGCTGAGGCGGACTTACAGGAGGCGCGCTCTTTACGGCGGCCACAATTATCTACTTTTACGCGGTTTGGGGTTGGCGATAACGGACTGACTGATAGTCAGATCGAGAATCAAATTGGTTTGCGCGCATCGCAACGCATTATCGATTTTGGCGACTCACGGCTTGCTCGTGATGCGGCTCGACAAGATGTGGCCGCCCAGGAAAATCTTATTCTGGACGCCAGAGCATCAGCTGCGCTTGACGCGGGCATTGCGTATATCGATTGGCTGGAGGCAAGGGATCAGCTCCGTGCTACCGAAGAGCGTATCACATACTTTTCCCGCCGCTTGTCGTCGATCGACCTGCTACTACAGACCGGCGGAGCAACGCGCCTTGAACGGGCTGAAGTTGCTTCTGAGCGGGCTAATGCCGAAAGCTTGCGCTTCGAGTTCGAATTTCGACGCGATCAAGCGGCTACACGTCTCGCCATCGCTACCGGAGACCGAGCGCGGCCTTGCGCAGGGGGTGAGCTGTTGGCGGGCTATTCTGAAAACGACCTGAAGACTGGTGTTCTGGATGAAATGATCGGCGAAGCCATTGACGATAATCCAGAGCTAGAAGCGTTGCGTAGGACAGAAGCCAGTCTTGAAGCCACTGCACGCCGAGAGGCGCGTGGGCGATTGCCAGTTATCGATTTAGTGGGCGTTGCCAGTTATGCATCGCAGGACTTTGACGGGAATTTTGATCTTCAAACACGGGTAGGTGTGAACGTCTCCGTGCCTTTATTCACGGGCAATGCATTGGTGGCTCAACGCCGCCGCGCCTCGGCTCAGGCGGCGAGGGCAAGTGGTGAACTTGCTGCTGCTCAGCGCGAGTTGCAGGAAGCAATAGAGGTCACATGGCGACGAACACTTCTTTTGCGCGCGCAGAATGTTAGCCTTGCAGATGTAGTCCGTTTCAAAGACGAAGAGTTCGAAGCCGCTCAGATCGAATACGAGCAAGGGCTGCGGACCCTACCAAGGTTAATCGAGATCAGACTCGAACTTGAAGATGCGGCTCTCTCAGAGATCCGATCTCGTTTCGACCTCCAGCGGGAGAACTTGCGGCTGATTGCACTAACAGGCCGCATTGAGAATGTTGCCGCACCCCACAGCTCTCTGCCTCAGTAGAGAGCTTATTTGGAGCAACTGCATCAGCGTAGCGCGGTGTTGCTCCGCGGAAGACTCGGATTGGTTCGCTTTTAACCAAGTCGAGTTTTTTCGGCCGAGCCTGGTTCATACTTCTGTCATCCATCCACTTGAAATCCATTTACTAATTTCGCTTAAACTCAAAAAAGGAAATGATGGGAAATAATAATTGGATATGTTTGATCTAACGGGGCGGCGCGCTCTGGTAACTGGTGCATCTAGCGGACTTGGAGCGAACTTTGCGAAAGCGCTAGCTGCCGCTGGTGCCCACGTAATTCTTGCTGCGAGGCGTATTGACCGTTTGGAGGAGGTTGCGGCCGAGATAAAGTCTACCGGTGGCAAGACGAGTGTCGTTTCGATGGACGTTACCAACATTGAGAGCGTGATATCTGCATTTGACAGTATCGAGGTATCCTGTGGATGCGCCTCAATTCTCGTGAATAACTCTGGATTGAGCCGCGAGAAGTGGTTGACCGATATGGAAGAGGCCGAGTGGGATCTGGTGATGGAAACCAATCTCAAAGGCGCATGGCTTGTCGCGCGTGAGGCTGCCAACCGCATGATAAATGTAGGTGCTAGCGGCAGCATTATAAATATCTCCTCCATTACGGCATTTAGGCCAGCTCATATGCTAGGAGCGTACGCGCCTTCAAAAGCTGCTATTCAACATTTGACACATGTGATGGCGATCGAGTGGGCGCGTTCTGGTATTCGTGTAAATGCGATTGCACCCGGCTATTTTTCGACTGAGATCAACGCGGGTTTTCTGGCGAGTGATCCGGGTGAAAAGATGCGTAAGCGCGTGCCGATGAAGAGGTTTGGCAACCTTGAGGAACTGAACGGACCGCTTCTTCTTCTTGCCTCGGATGCCGGCAGTTACATGACAGGTGCAACAATCGTAGTTGATGGCGGGCATTTGCAGTCGGCGCTATAGCGCACCAGCTCGAAAGTGCTTGCACCACAGATTGATGAAACTTTGTACGAGGCTTTAACTGATCGCTAGGACCAGATCGGTAATCTTAAAAACCATTAGGTTTGGAGGATGACGAATGGCCGTGGCTGAAAGCGCTCAACTAAAATCAGATACACGGCGGGCTGCTGAACGCGCCATTTCTCGGCCAGTTATTCTCAAGGGACGTGGCCCTGAAACAGCGGCCTCGTCTCCCGCGCGCGAACTTCAAGCTCGCTTGTCCAAGGAAGTTGAAGGTGCTGAAGAGAGCTCCGATGTTCTTAGAAGGCGATTTGTGATTGGTCTTCAGTACACCGCTTATGCCGTTTCCCTTTGGTGTGTAGGTTTCGTCCTTTACAGTCTGCTCTAGTGGACTTTCATATTGATTTTGGTCGGTAGAATTTGGGCTCAATTGTGCTAGTTCACACGTCACTTTAAACTGCCTGCTACCGAGAAACTGCACATGACCATTCGAAAAGCCGTTCTACCAGTCGCGGGCTTTGGGACCCGGGTTCTTCCTGCGACGAAGTCGATACCCAAGGAAATGTTACCTGTCGTCGATCGCCCAGCAATCCAGTACGTGGTAGATGAGGCGCTCGAAGCAGGTATAGATCACATTGTTTTTGTTACTGGTCGTAACAAGGGTTCCATCGAGGATTATTTCGATCGCGCCTACGAGCTCGAAGTCACCCTCGATCAAAAGCGAAAAGAACATGCTTTGGAGCAGGTAGAGAGGACGCGTTTGCCAGCAGGGTCAGCGAGTTTTGTCCGCCAACAATCTCCGCTTGGGCTGGGTCATGCAATATGGTGCGCCAAGGATATTATCGGGGATGAGCCATTCGCTGTGTTGCTTCCTGACGTTATCGTAAAGGCCGAGCCAGGATGTCTTGCTCAGATGGTTACGGCTTACAACCAGGCGGGCGGAAACATATTGGCCGTCGATGCTGTTCCTGAATCGGAAGTGTCGAAGTATGGGGTAATTTCTCCTAAATCGCGCCATGGTAGAGTCATCGAGATGGAGGGTATGGTTGAAAAGCCATCTGCGCAGGAAGCGCCGTCCAACCTGAAAATTACAGGGCGGTACATTCTTCAACCTGATATCTTTCCATTGCTGGAAGACCAGGCTGCCGGTGCAGGCGGCGAGATACAGTTAACTGACGCTATGGCCAGGCTGATGCAGAAGCAGTCCTTCCACGCCTTCGAGTACGAAGGCCAGGACTATGATTGTGGTTCCATTATCGGTTACTTCGAAGCTGTGCTTGGTCATGCTGTCGACCACCCCGATATTGCAGCGGATGCCCGTGCGCTTCTAGAACAGGCGATGGCAAGGCTTTAAGTCCAAGGCGAATACCCCTATCTGATCGACAAGAAGGACTAGATAGGCAGGCCTCATGAACTTCCTGATAACAGGTGTTGCAGGGTTTATCGGCGCGACGACAGCGCTTCGATTGCTTAATGAAGGCCATACCGTCGTTGGGATCGACAGCCTTGATGGGCACTATAGCGTTGCCCTCAAAAGAAAGCGTCTTTCCAGGCTTCATGCTCGGTCAAACTTCGTATTCCATCAGTTGGATCTTGCCGAGCCCGGTAGCCTTTTGCACCTGCCTGAGGCTTCTCGAATTGACAGAGTAGTACATTTGGCTGCGCAGGCTGGTGTGCGTCGCTCAATGGCTGATCCCCATCCTTATGTATCTTCGAATATTGTTGGTCATCTGACAGTACTTGAGTTTTGCCGGCGTATGCAGAGCAAGCCTGATCTGATCTATGCATCTTCCAGTTCCGTGTATGGTGATAGTGTTATCGACGCTCAGACTGAGGACGGACCGTCCGGTCAACCCGCGTCACTCTATGCCGTCACCAAACGCACTGATGAAATGATGAGCCAGGCCTACGCCGACCTATATGGCGTTAATCAAATAGGCCTGCGTTTGTTCACTGTGTACGGGCCCTGGGGGCGACCGGACATGGCTTATTGGCTGTTTACGTCCAAAGCGCTGCGCGATGAACCGATTGATCTCTTCAATCATGGAAATATGGCACGTGATTTCACATACATTGACGACGCTGTGGACGGGCTCGCTCGCATTGCTTTGGCACCCAATTGGGCCTCCGGATCGAATAACGGACACCACATATTCAATCTTGGTACTGGTTGGCCAGAAACCCTGGGCGCGCTTGTTGAAGCTGTTCAAGTGGCTACCGGGAAAGTTCTGAAAATCAATTCCCGACCAATGCAAGCAGGCGATGTCCATCGCTCGTGCGCCGATATCGCGCGAATTGCTGATCAGTTCGGTTACTCGCCTTCTGTAGGTTTATCAGAAGGTATCAGGCGCTTTGTGGAATGGTTCACCTCAGATCCTGACCTTGCATTGATCTGACTGGCTATCTGGCATGCGAGTTGCCCTTCTCACGCGAATACTGGCGAAGGGTGTACGGCTATGGGACGAATTGTGTCAGAA
>JBCCIW010000150.1:0-7822 GCA_039028055.1 Pseudomonadota bacterium
CCGACGCCCTTTGAGCGGATCAAGCGAACCACCTGTTCAATCTTTTCGAGCAGCGCCCTCGGCGAGTCCTTGAAAAGCAAGTGGGCTTCATCGAAGAAGAAGACCAGTTTTGGTTTCTTTGGGTCACCAACTTCGGGAAGTTGCTCGAAGAGTTCCGACAATAGCCACAACAGGAATGTCGAGTAGAGGCGCGGAGAATTGATAAGGGTCGTTGAATCGAGCACGTTTACGTAGCCACGCCCATCGCGTGTTGTGCGCATCAAATCATCGAGCCGCAGCGCAGGTTCGCCAAAAAACTTTTCAGCGCCTTCCCGCTCTAGAACGAGAAGATTGCGTTGAATAGCGCCAATAGATGCCTTCGCAACGTTCCCATACTCGGATGATATCTCGGACGCCACTTCCTTATCGCTCATATGGATAAGGAGTTTTCGGAGGTCTTTGAGATCAAGAAGCAACATGTCTTTGTCATCTGCGTATTCAAACGCAATGGTGAGCACACCTTCCTGCGTATCCGTAAGATCCATCAATCGCGAGAGCAGCAATGGCCCCATTTCGGAAATGGTCGTGCGGACGGGGTGTCCTTTTTCCCCGAAAACGTCCCAGAAGATCGTGGGGCTCTCACCATATCCGTAGTCGTCAAATCCGATTTGCTCAGCGCGGGAGATTAGTTTGTCGTGCAGTTTGTGTTCATGGCTGCCCGCAACCGTTATGCCGGACAGGTCGCCTTTCACATCCGCGCAGAAGACGGGAACGCCTTGAGCTGAAAATCCTTCGGCCAGGATTTGGAGTGTTACGGTTTTCCCGGTGCCCGTTGCCCCGGCCACCAGCCCGTGTCGGTTGGCCCTGTCCAGAAGCAGAACTTGCGCGTCATTCTGATGAATACCCGCGCCTCCTATGAAAATAGAGTCGGTCATAACCTGCCATATCCCCTTGTCGAATCGTCGCCCAAGCTATCGCCAAACTTATCGTGAGCAAGAGGGAGGGGCATGTGACCCCATGTGAAGTGGATCGATGCCATATTCATTTCATGCCGAGCCAACGCCAGAAAAAGCTAAGGCTCAAAACATGATTTATCCAAGGGGAAGCTGTCATGGGAAAGATTGTAAAGCCACCGAAAGTCTATGACCGGAAGCCAGTAAAACTGCTGCTTTATCGCTGGGGCGGCAAATGGGGTCCATTCAAGGTGAGAATCCCCTGCGGCGAATGCTCTCTTACGCAGGATGTCATTAAGGACACGCTTGAGAACGAGCTCGCCAATGCAGAGGTTGAGTACGAGGTCAAAGATTGGCTAAGTCATATGTTGGAAGCCACATTCAAGGGCGCACGTCACGCGCCATGCATTCTGGTGAATGGCGAGGTGATCGCCCAAGGCGGAGCGCTTAATCGTGGGCTTCTCGCAGAAAAAGTCATGAATGAACACGTCCAGCATTTCCCGCTGGAAGGGACGCATATTTTTGGAAAAGAGAGCTGCCCGTTCTGTGTTCGTGCGAAAGCCGATATGGACAAACTCGGCATCCCGTACACGTATCATGATGTCGTCAAGAACCCTGGCGCGATGTACGAGATGATCGCCCGTGTAAAGCCAATCGTCGGGCCCAAGACACCCGTGACTTTGCCGCAGATATGGGTGGACGGAGAGTATGTCGGCGGCTCAGACGAGTTACGAGCAAAATTCGGCATTAATGACGCCTCGACAGATATCGCCGCAGACGGTGCTAGATCTCGTTCGGCCAAGCCCCGGAGCTACTGGGACAAGAAAGCCGCTTAAAACGCGAAAGAACCTGCTGCACCGGCAAGTTGACGGCTACGGCGAGGCAAATCAGTCTGACCCTTCCTCAGGCATGGGAGGGTCTCACCGATGGATCGATCAACGAAGGTTGGAATTTGGATAATAGCCACTGGTGTAATTGTAGGCTTCCTGTACTTGGGTCGCGCCTTGTTGGCACCGTTCGCAATGGCGGTATTCCTCTTCTTGGTAATGGAGGGGTTCGCCGGAGCGATTGATAGACGATCGAAGCTCGTAAAACGCGGTGCCGCCCGGCTCGCATCAATTCTTGTCGTCACAGTCGGTTTCGGATTGTATATTGCACTACTGGCCAGGGGAGTTGCCCAATTCGGTGTCCAGTCCGCATTGTACGAGAATCGGATCAACGATCTTATCTCCGACATTTATTCTGCTGTGCACCTCACCAACGCACCCACTCTTTCGGATCTGTTGTTCGGCGAGCCAGGCCGCAGATTGCTGGCCACCCTCGGCGCAACGACGGGCGAACTAAGCGAAAATCTGATTCTGATTTTTCTCTATGTGGCATTCCTATTCATCGCGCAGTCCAACTGGTCCATGAAACTCGACTTGATTTTCCACGACGGCGATCGGAGGGAACAGGTGCGTGGCGTCGGAGATGCCGCCCTGAGGGGGATTGAAACCTATCTCTGGACGCAAACAGTTATCTCTCTGCTGACGACAGTTCTGACCTATATGACGCTGGTGTTTTTAGGTGCAGAAAATGCACTGTTCCTGGCTGCTCTGATTTTTGTCCTCAATTACATCCCGACGATCGGCTCCATTGTCGCCGCGGTTGTTCCCTTATTGTTTGTGCTCGTACAGCCGACGATTCCTGAATGGGTCCCGGGCGCCTCACCAGAGAATACCTACATCTATGCGGCTATCGTCTTCGCCGCCGTCAGTTTCTGGCAATTTTTCTTCGGGAATTTTGTTCAGCCGAGATTGATGGGCGATTCACTCAACCTATCTGCACTTGTCGTGCTGATCGCGCTTGCCGTATGGGGGGCAATCTGGGGAATTCCGGGGATGTTCCTTTCGGCTCCCTTAACTGTCCTGATGATGATTCTTTTTGCGCAGTCTGATACAACGCGATGGCTTGCTATCTTGCTGTCAGCAGATGGGCGCCCCATCAAAAATCAACTATAAGTTCATTTCGTTTATGAATTTGAGTACATAAACTGAAGTTTGCCCTTGGCGTAGACAATTATAATGTCATAGTTGCATAGGCTGTTTTGCTTTCAGTTTTGAAGCTAGGCGAGTGACGGAGTTATTCGCCGACTACAGTCGGGCCTCCGCGTGCGTCCCCCCACCCAGCCTGCGGATGAGGCTCGGAAGGACCCGCTGAACATGTCCCCGTTCAGCGGGTCCGCTTTATTCGAGCAAATGGTTTACCCGACCAATTCATGACCTCTCTTTAATCTGAAGTCCGTTCGATTGAATTCGCTGATCCGTAGGCGTACACCAGCATTCAGGTTCAGGCGCGGGTTAAAAGACGATGGCAGATACACTTTCCTCGACCAAGAAGGCCTCGGGTGCGGATGCGGTCCTGGCATATATGCGGGAGACATGCGGACTGGATAACGGTGAAGCGCTTGCCCATGAAGATCTGGTTATCTTGGCTAAGGATTTATGGACGTGGTCGGAGTCCCTTAAGAAAACCGAGCGCGGTTCAAGGCTTCGGTCCTGGAAAAGCACCCAGCCGCAGACTTCCCCTCCGATACTTCTCGAAGTCGCTGGTCCAGATGTACCGTTTTTGGTCGACTCTCTTTTAGCGATTTGCGCCGATTTCGGTGCCCAGGTAGACGCGGTTTTCCACCCTGTGCTCCCAGCGGGTAAGGGGGCAGGGCGCTCTTTGATTCAGGTTCATATGCTCGGGCTGGCCGAAGCTGAAGCCGAGCGCTTGCTCAGTGATGTCAAATTGATGCTCAGCGACCTGGAAGTCGTTGTGTCCGATCATCTCGAAATGCGTAAGCGTATGGAGGATGAGCGCGACAATCTCAAAAAACTCGAACATCTTGATGAGGCAGAGTTGGCGGAGGCTGTCGCCTTTCTGGATTGGCTTGCTCATGAGCACTTCGTCTTTTTAGGCGCGCGCACTTACGAGTTTGAAATCAACAAGAAGGGCGATTTTGTTCGCGAGGAACCAATAATGATCGAGGGCTCCAATTTAGGGCTTTTGAAGAATGAAGCGTTGAACGTTCTGGCGCGCGGTGCTGAACCGACGGTCTTAACCAGCTCGGCCCAGGAATTCCTGCAGTCGCCTGAGCCTCTAATCATTGCGAAGTCGACACTTGTTTCACCGGTCCACCGCAGGGTTCGATCTGATTATGTCGGAGTGAAACACTATGACAAAGAAGGTAGGGTGAGCGGTGAAACGCGTTTCCTCGGCCTGTTCACTGCGGAGGCCTATGAGGAGACAGCCCGATCCGTTCCGGTCATTCGGCGACGTGTTTCTCAAATCCCGAAAGTGCTCGGTGTTCCTGAAAAGGGCCATGCGTCCAAGGCGCTGTCCAATGTGCTTGAAACCTGGCCGCGCGATGAGCTTTTCCAAACCGATCTCGATACACTCGTTCCAATGGTTCAGGCAGTGCTGCGCTTGCACGAGCGACCAAGGACGAGACTTTTTATTCGTCAGGATCGTTTTGACCGTTTCGTATCTGCGATCGTCTATGTGCCTAGAGACGCCTATGATTCAGATCTTCGCCAACGAATAGTTACTGTGCTCGAACAGGCGTACGGTGCAAAACTGCTAACCTTTGAGCCGCGGTTCAGCCAGCAGAGCCTCGTGCGGGTACTGTTTCAGCTGGAGCTTCCCAGCGGTTACAAAACGCCCGACCTCGAAGATCTTCAGCGCCGCATTTCGACTCTGGCGGTCAGTTGGGAGGATGCTTATCGCGAGGCTTTGATAACCGCAGTACTTTCCGATAACGCGCGTGATGGCGCTCTTTGCTTTCGCACCGCGTTTAACGCTGCCTACCAGGAAGCTTTTTCCCCGTCCGAAGCCCTGCTTGATGTGGCTGAAATCGCTGAGCTTTCCAACGAAAATCAGATCCGTATGCGGACATATAGAAAAGCGGATGACGGTGAGCACCAGGTGCGCGCGAAGGTCTATTCGCGCGGAAAGCCTCTGGCGCTTTCCGAATCTGTTCCGGTCTTTGAAAATATGGGTCTCTTTGTTGACTTCGAAACCGGGTATCCGGTTCGTCCCGCGCGGCGCATGAGCGATGATGGACCAGATGTATACTGGATCCACAATCTGCGCATGAAGACAGAAGCGGGATCGAAGGTTGATCTTGATGAGGCGGGTGACTTGTTGGAGGCGGGTTTTGTGGCCGTCTGGATGGGTTGGGCGGAGAATGACGGATTTAATCGCCTCATTCTTTCCGCAGGTGCCAGCTGGCAGGAATCTGCCTTGGTTCGAGGTCTTTCTGCTTATCGCCGTCAAAGTGGACTAGACCCCGACGCGGCTAGCCAGATTCGCGCTCTCACAGCATACCCGGAAATCACCATCGAACTCCTCAAGCTCTTTCGGACGCTCTTTGAGACTTCGTCCGATAAGGCCGTCGATGTTCGTCGAAACGAGGCGTCGGATATCAGGGATCGTATTCTGGCCTTGTTGATGGACGTACCGTCTCTTGAAGACGATCGCGTACTCCGTCGTCTTTGCGATTTGATATTTGCTGTTCAGCGTACAAACTTTTACCAGCCTGACCGAAAGGCACCGCTGGCGTTTAAAGTTGCAAGTCGCGACATTGAGGATTTGCCGAAACCAAAACCGTACCGAGAGATCTTCGTCTCCAGTCCGCTGCTCGACGGCATCCATCTGCGGTTCGGCCCGGTCGCGAGGGGTGGCTTGAGGTGGTCGGATCGACCAAACGATTTCCGAACAGAAGTTCTTGGCCTTGTGAAAGCTCAGCAGGTCAAAAACGCCGTGATAGTTCCCGTTGGCTCCAAGGGCGGATTTTTTCCCAAGCAGCTTCCCGTGGGCGGCAGTCGAGAGGAAATACGCAATGGGGGCATTGAAGCCTATCGCGCCTTCATCTCCGCGTTGCTGAGCATCACTGACAACCTGGTCGACGGCGACGTTCATCATCCAGATAATGTCGTTGTTCATGATGGAGCAGATCCTTATCTCGTCGTGGCAGCTGATAAGGGCACGGCGACTTTTTCCGACATTGCCAATGAGATTAGCGAATCCCTCGGCTATTGGCTGGGAGATGCCTTCGCCTCTGGTGGATCCGTCGGTTACGATCATAAACAGATGGGCATCACCGCGCGCGGTGGTTGGGAAGCCGTAAAACGTCACTTTTACGAGATGGGTACGGACATCCAGACCGAACCTTTCACCGTTCTCGGGGTGGGGGACATGTCCGGTGATGTGTTCGGCAATGGCATGCTCCTGTCGAAACAGATCCGATTGACGGCAGCGTTCAACCATCTGCACATTTTCATCGACCCGAATCCCGAAGACGTTGAGCGTCTCTGGGAAGAGCGGAAACGTCTGTTCGAGCTGCCGCGATCTGGCTGGTCTGACTATGACGAATCCCTTATCTCCAAGGGCGGAGGTGTTTTTGATCGCTCCGCGAAATCCATCGCGCTCAGCGACGAGATGAGAGCGATGACCGGATTGTCAGCTGACAGTGTGACACCCGATGAATTCATAAAGGCACTGCTGAAGTCCGACGCAGATCTCCTCTGGTTCGGCGGCATCGGGACATATGTGAAGGCGAGCGATGAGAGCCATGCCGACGCGGGAGATCGGTCCAACGACCTTCTCCGGGTTGACGCGCCTGAACTCAAAGCGAAAGTCATCGGCGAGGGGGCAAACCTCGGCATGACCCAGGCTGCGCGGATCGAGTTTGCGGCCAGGGGAGGTCGGATCAATACCGACGCGATCGACAATTCCGCAGGCGTTGATAGTTCCGACCATGAGGTAAACATCAAAATCCTCTTGTCCGAAGCTATTCGCCAGGGCGCGCTTCCGCGAGGCGAGCGTAACATGCTGCTTGCGTCCATGACCGACGATGTCGCCGACCATGTCCTTGCCCACAATATCAGCCAGACCGGCACTCTGACGATCGCAAGTGAAACGGCCGCAACCAACCATCAGATATATGAGCGGTTGATGCTCTCACTGGAGGCAAGAGGTGTTCTTGACCGTGCAGTCGAGGGCCTGCCAACAAGCGAAGAGATGGCCGTTCGCGCAGATGAAAAGGCCTGGCTCACCCGCCCAGAATTGGCTGTGCTTCTAGCCTGGTCGAAAATTGTTCTGTTCGATGACATCGTCGCGTCGAATGTTCCAGACGACCCATATTTCAAACCAGTGCTCGAAGGATACTTTCCCGACGCGCTCCACAAATATTCGGGTGTGATGGATGACCACCGGCTGAAGCGAGAGATTATTGCGACGGTGCTTGCAAACCGCCTGTTTGATATTGGCGGTATCGATGCCCTGCAGTTCATTTCCGAAATGGAGGATGCGGGAGGCGCAGACATAGTTCGCGCATTCGAAATTGCGCGCGCTGCATCGTCGTCCCTCGACATACCTGGCAAGCTCCACGAGGTCGGCCGGTCGCTGCCGGCAAAGGCGCAGACATCATTGCTTATCGAGTACACATTCGTGCTCCGACAGCTGGCGGCCTATATTGTCAGTACGGGTATGGACGGGGATACATCCGACATCGTCGATAGATACCGCAGTGACCTGAACGCTGTTCTCAAGAATGCGGCGCGATTGGTGAACCCGTTTGCCGGGAAACGCGCCGAGCGAACTGTTCGTAGGCTGAAAGGCGCAGGTGCAACGGAAGAGCTTGCGCGCATGGCGGCGAGCCTCGGCCTCGTTCTGGTTGCGCCACGGTTGAGCGATCTCGCCAACGCTGCAAATGCCGACATGGCCGATGTCGCGGAACTGTATGCGAAGATTTCTCGCCCCGTTCAATTCGATCGTCTGCATGCGGGCGCGATTGATGCCTTTCCGAAGATGTCGCAGTGGGATCGCCGCGCTGCGCAAAGCCAGATCGAAAGCCTGATCGATAC
>JBCCIW010000151.1:0-7811 GCA_039028055.1 Pseudomonadota bacterium
ACTGTTCCTTTGGTCGCCATGGAATCCTGCCTCGTTGACTTGAGGCTGATGTGCGTTGGGCGATCATTTTGACAAGGGCGGCGTTACGACCCGGTCGCCGATCCGCGCGGTGCCTCCAGCAGTTTATACAGGACATTGTTGGCGAAGGCCGGATCGGTTGTGAGACCAATATGGCTGCTTGCAAGGAACGTCACGTCGGACCATTCAATCGGTGAGACGAGAAAAGGTCGCCAGTCCCCCGATATGCGCTCGTCAGCGATTGCGCTGTAACGGGGCACCGATCCGTCGCCAGGGCCAAATTCCGTCACCTTAGGCCTGCCGGTCTCTCGATCTATGGTAACGGTATGAGGTGTTGGGATGGCGTCTCCGGCTATCAGATACAGATCCACCCACGGTGGGGGATCGGCTGGTTGATCGAGCGACTGGTGAAAGGCCTCCGCTCTGGCAAGTGCAGCCGTTTGATAGGCCGTGGCGATCTCGCTGCGGGCCACTCTGTCAGAAACTTGGGGCAGTGCGCGTTCCAGGAACGCGGTCGTTTCTTTGTCTTGCGATGACAGGCCCCATTCATATCTGTCCCAGAGCGCCCCATTATAAATACCACCAACCGGTGCTCCATCATCGTAGACCACGCGGTTCTGGCGGGGACGGGGCAATAGCTGATAGATTGATGGGAAGGTTCCCATGATAAAGGTGGGATAGCGCGGCAGCACCGGGCGTCCTCCATCGTAGCCGTCGATCAATTGATCAATTGTCTCGCTTGCGCCGCCATTGGGTGTGCCGACCAGGATGACTTTTTCGACGTCGTTCGCTCCTGCCCATGTGATTTCCGGCGGTGTGCCGTCTGTCGGAAGTGGTGCATCGCCATAGCGAAGAAAATAGCGGGTAATCAAGCCGCCCATTGACTGGGCCACGATATCAAATTTAATATCTGCGTCTTCGATGCCGTATCGTTTCTTGTATTCAGTTTGGATATAGGCCCGGCGTTCGTCGATGAACTCTTTCAGGCGGGCAGCGTTCTCGACATTGTCGCGGCGCCAGTCATAGTCGAACTGGAAACAGGTGAAGTGATCGTCGCCATAGTCGACCCCGTTAAGACCGAGTGTTTCGTCGGCATATCCACCAACTCCGAGGGTGTTGAGAATTCCAACATAAGCTCTGAGATCAACCGGAATGCCCAAGAGGCGGATCTGTAGCGTTTCGAGCACGCCATTCGGGCGTACTTCATCCCTGAGGTCTGTAAAAGGCACACCGGCATCGATCGGAAGGGCGATGAGCTGTGCATCTTCGACGCGTCGCGGGTCCGCATAGGTACCGCGAAATGCGCCCCATACAGTTCTACCGGATACATCATCTACCAGCTGAGACCCGAGGATGCCGGGAATAACGATGACCGGGTTTCGGTCGGGTAGGTGATATTGCGCGCTGCGCTCATAGATCTGGTTCAGGTCGGCCTGAGGGGGGCCGCCGGCGCAAGCCGCCAGCACCCATCCGGCGATCAGAAAGAGGCCGCGTTTTCCGATGATTTGAAAGACCATGAACTCGCCTCCGAATACCTACTCATCGCTAGGCGAGGTGGTGCCCTTGTTCAACCTTTGACCAGAATTTGCATTTTGCTCAATTCGGCTAGTTGAGGGGGTAGTCGGCTTCAATGCGATAGCGTGACGGGCCGTTTCCGAGTTCACTCGAATAGAGATGGAACCGATCGACCCAGAAGTCTGGCGACTCAAATTCTGCGTGGGCGGCGGCAAATTTTTCCGCCGCGGCGGGTGGTGTTCCGTGGCAGTAGGCGAGCGTTACATGGGGCAGGAATTTTCGCTTGTCGCGCGGCAGGCCGAGGCGACGTGCGGCGCGTTCACAGTTTCCCGAAAGGGCTTTGAGGCTCTCATCAAAGTCAACGCCGATCCATAACGCTCGAGGTTCGTTCTTGCCGAACCAGCCTGCTCCTTTTAGGCGAAGTTTCATCTGGCGAGCCGAATAAGACGCGATCTCCTCATCGAGTTCGCGGGCGGTGTTGTGGTCGAGCTCTCCGAAGAATCGCAGCGTGACGTGGAAGTTTTCGCGTGGCCGCCAGCTTGCGCCTGTCACGTCCTTCTGCAGCGGTGTCAGCAGGTCTGCAATGTCCGGCCTGATGGGTAGGGCTGCGAAAAGGCGCATAGTTTTTTTCTTAAGCGCTGATCCCTGCCTTTTGGGAAAGGCTGGCATAGGACGTTTCCGGGCGGGGGCCATAGTGACCAATCACTTCCGCTGCCGCGATGTGGCCGAGCCGTGCGCAGAGCTCCAAAGGGAGTTCTTTTGACAGACCGAAGAGGAAGCCAGCGGCGTATTGATCTCCTGCTCCTGTGGTGTCGACAACTTTCTCAACAGGTTCCGCTGCTACGATGATTGGGTCGCCCTCACCAATGATGACAGACCCGTTCTCCCCTCGCGTGACGGCGGCGAGGGCGCTGTCTTCGCGGAGGGCGGTTATGGCGTCATTCAGGTTGTCGGTTTCGTAGAGAGAAAGCAATTCGGCTTCGTTGGCGAAGAGGATATCCACGTGATTTTTCACCAGGTGTTTGAAGCTCTCGCGGTGGCGGTCAACGCAGAAACTATCCGACAGGGTGAGGGATACTTTCCGATTGGCAGCCGCGGCGATCTCTGATGCGTGGATGAAGGCTTTTTTCGCTTCTTCGCGGTCGAAAAGGTAGCCTTCCAGATAGGTGATGCCGGCTGCACGGATCGTGTCTTCGTTGACATCGTCAGGGGAGAACATGACCGACGCACCGAGAAAGGTGTTCATGCTGCGCGCGCCATCCGGGGTGACGAAGATAATAGAGCGGGCTGTTGCGGGACCATTGATGAGCGGAGCGGTCTCAAAGGGAATTCCGCCATCATTTAGATCCCTGCGAAACACGCCGCCCAGACGATCGTCGGCAACTTTGCTGAGATAGGCCGCCTTTCCGCCGAAACTCGCTACACCTGCGGCGGTATTGGCCGCGGATCCACCTGACAGTTCCTGGGCCTTGCCATCGGCGGCGGTTGTTAGTTCTTCAGCGCGGGGTTCATCTATCAGGGTCATACTATCCCGAACGATGCTCCAGCGAGTGATGAAGTCGTCCTCCACCGGTGCAATGACATCGACGATGGCATTTCCGAGGGCGACAACATCGTATTTCAATTCGGCCATGGTGATTTCCCGTTTGGGTTCAGTGATTTTCAAACGGTTGGCGATTGCCAGACCACACAGCTGGACGCAAGCAATCTCTGCGGCTACAGCGGCCCTATGCGGTTCGCCTATCTATCCTCAGACGTGACATTGCCTGGTTCTCCGCGCCGGCGGAGCGATGCCTTCGAACATGATTTCATGATGGATGCGCTAAGGACTGGCCTTTGCGACGTGGCGGAGGCTTCTTCGGAATGGGTCGATATTGCCTGGGATGACAGCGAGGCTGACTGGGCCGGTTTTGACGCCGCGATGATTGGAACCGCTTGGGACTATTGGGATCGCCAGGAGGAGTTTATTGAGGTGCTACAAGGGATTTCAAAGGCCACGAGACTCTATAATCCACCAGAGCTTGTGCGGTGGAATAGCCATAAGAGCTATTTGCGTGACCTTGGACATAGAGGCGCTCGGCTGATCCCGACGGCATGGATCGAGCAGCCTGACGTTACATCCGTAGAGAGAGCCTTTGATGCCCTGCAGACCGACAGGATCGTTTTAAAAAGGCAGGTGGGGGCTGGCGCTGATGGGCAGCATTTGGTCGAGCGCGGCCAGCCGCTACCAGAGCTGAAGCACAAGATGATGGCGCAGCCTTTCTTGCCTGCAATCCTCTCCGAAGGGGAAATCAGTTTCGTGTTCGTCGCGGGCGAACTCTCTCACGCACTCATAAAGCGTGCAGCCGATGGCGACTACCGTATCCAGTCCACCTATGGCGGGACTGAAGAGTCGATTATGCCAAATGCGGACGATCTGCAGGCCGCAAAGGCTGTGCTCGGCTATTTGGATGAGGTGCCGCTCTATGGCCGAGTGGATATGTTGCGCGCGCCGGACGGCGGGCTTCTTTTGATGGAGCTCGAGCTCATTGAGCCCTACCTCTATCCCCGTCAGGGACCGGAGCTTGGTAGGCGTGTCGCGGAGGCTTTATTGGCGAGGATAGATTAAGGGCTATATCCGCCGACCTTCGCGGTACGGATGCCAAGATTCACACCAGGAATCGGCGCGGTTGGTGTTTGAGGCCTTTTTACTCTGCGGCGAGCAGCACGCGGCGTTCTATTCGCGCCTCTCCTGCCGGGTCCGGATGCACAATGACATCGGCGTCCGGGAAGGCTTTCTCGATGGCCAGCTCGATCCTGTCGGTTATCTCGTGGGCTTCACGAAAGCTCATATCCGGATTGATCTGAACATCGACCTGAATGAACCGTCGCTCGCCGGCCCGGCGGGTGCGCAGGGCATGGAAATCAAGGATGTCAGGGTCACTTTCCAAGAGGGATTTCAAGACCTCCTGGTCGGAATCAGGGAGTTCTTCGTCCATGAGTTGCGGGATGGCCTGTTTTGCGACCTGCCAGCCCGCCCCAAGCAGAAAAGCTGCCGCGATCAGCCCGGCAATTGCATCCGCCCTCGGAAACGCGAAATAGACGCCCACGGCCACAGCTATCAGAGCGCCGCCATTTGCAATGACATCGCCGATATAGTGCGCTCGATCACCCTTTACGATCAGAGACCCTGACCGTTTCAGCGCCAGTGTCTGGAATATGACCAGTCCCACCGTCATCGCCAGCGAGAGGGCAAGCACGCCCAATGCAATGATCGGCTGACTGATTGGTTCAGGGGAGATGAGCCTCTGCACACTCTCCCAGGAAACCAGAGTTGCGGAGGCCGCAATGAGCGCGACCTGTCCAAGAGCTGTTAACGCCTCCACCTTCTGGTGACCGAAGCGGTGATTTTCGTCGGCGGGCAGCGAGGCGTAACGCACGGCACCTGCCGCAACAACACTTCCGAACAGATCAAGGCCGCTGTCCGCCAGAGAGCCGAGAACCGCCGCCGATCCTGTCATCAGCCAAGCAATGATCTTTGCAATACAGAGCGTTGCGGCGACCAGAATTGCCGCCAAAGTCGCTGTCCTTGCCCAGGCCAGCGAGTCCTTATCTGCTGCGATTTCTTCCAAGTCTGCCGACATGGGGAGGGATGTAACAGAATTACACTGATTTGGCGATTGATGCCGTTGAACCCATCGGTCAGCCTCGCTGGTTCAGGGCTGTCTCTGGGCCGCTTCTTTCATGGCATGGAGGCAGATAACCGTGTTTTCATCTGCTTCGTAGCCAGTGTTGGTGTCTCGCGTGACCTGCGACGGTCGAAAAGGCTCTGGCCGTTCGGGCTTTAGCGGGCTAGCGTTCTGGAAAGACTGAAAAAAGGGAGGCGTAGATGCCCATTGATTATGAAGCCGCGAAGGCGCTGGTATCGACGGATCAGGCGTTCAGCCACGCTGATCGAGATACGATGTTGTACGCGCTGGGCATCGGGCTCGGTGCCGATCCGATGAACACTGAGGAATTACCGTTCGTCTACGAAAACGGGCTGCGCGTGGTGCCGACCCAGGCGACGGTGATGGCGTGGGGCGCGGGCCAGACGATGCAGATGGGCATCAACTTCATGATGGTGGTGCATGGCGAGCAGCGCCTGACTGTGCACAAGACCCTGCCTTCGGAAGGGGACATTCTGGCTGACTGGTCTGTCGATGAGATTGTCGACAAGGGCGAAGGTAAAGGTGCCGTTATCTACAACACGACGGTGCTGAAAGAGGCGAAGACGGGCGAGACGCTGGCGACGCTTGGGTCGACAATTTTTGCGCGCGCCGATGGCGGGTTCGGCGGACCTTCGGAGGGCGGAACGCCTGTGCATCAGCGTCCAGACCGGGAGGCGGATCGAACTGTGTCGATAGACACCGCGCCGGACCAGGCCCTGATCTATCGGCTGTCAGGCGACCGAAATCCGCTGCATTCGGATCCGGAGTTTGCGAAGATGGCGGGGTTTGACCGGCCAATCCTGCATGGGCTTTGTACCTATGGGGTCTGCTGCCGGGCGATCCTGCAGGCCTATTGCGATTATGATCCGACGCGGATCAAACAGTTCGATGTGCGGTTTTCTGCGCCGGTCTTCCCGGGGGAGACCATCGACGTCGATGTATGGGAGGACGGCGACGTGTTGTCGTTCGAGGCCCGGGTGGCGGCACGCGGTGCTACGGTGATCAAGAACGGGAAATGCGTGCTCGGTTAGTGTTGCCCGGCGTCTAGAGCTCGGCGTCTGATCCCGGCGATTGCCAGTCGGCTGGGACGACACCGTTGCGCACGCGCTGGGGGTGGTTGCCGACATCGACGCTGACGCGCTTCTCGCCCGTCTCGAAGTCGATCACGGTGACGAGGTCCGTGTCGCTCTCCGAGATGACGCAGGCAGTGCCGTCGCGGCTGACCGTGGCCCAGTAGGGTTTGCCGGCGGGGATAAGCTCGAGTGGTGTTTCGGTTTCCAGGTCTACGATTGCAGCGTATTCGTCCATGGTTCCGGCGACACAGAGCCGGGTGCCTTCGCGATTGACGGCGAGGCCGTGATGGCGGCTGTCATTGATGAATCTGCGCTTGTTGGAGGGCGCTTCGCCTTCAGGCAGATCGATGATCCGAACGATCTCGTCCGTTGTCAGATTGTATTCGATGACGCCGTTGAAGAATGACACCTGGAACCAGAGGGTCGTTTCTTCCGTGTTCATGGCGAATGGGCGGACGGAGTCTGTCAGGTCTCGCCGGCCGAAGTCATCGAGGGCGTCGCGGATGTCGATGGTTCTGACGACCTCTCCTGCCTCGCGGTCGTAGATTGTGATGACGCGATCGCCCTTGGTGAAATCGAGCCAGCGGGCATCCCGGCCGGACGAGACGTTGCCGATGGAGGCATTCATGATCAATCGTCCGCCGTCGAAGTATTTGTTTTCGTGGGGTTTGTCCCCGGTTTCGAAGCGGGCGGTTTCCTCTCCGGTAGCGACATCGATCAGGTGGACGACGTTTCCGAGGGAGGCGGACACGGCGACTTCGGTGCCATCAGGAGAGATGGCCATGTGATCCGCGCGATAGCCATCAACCGGAAAGCGCCAGATCAGCTCGCCCGTGGCGAGGTCGAGGGACACCACATCGGCGAAGCTGGGGCGGGAGATGATCAGGGAGCGACCGTCGGGGGAGGAGTACATATCGTCAACGAGCTGGTCGTTGCCTTCGCCGACGCGATTTCGGATGCCGCGAAAATAGAATCGTCGGATCAGGCTGGACTGGATTTCTTCCAGTCGGATCGCTTCATCGGGGATGGTGCTGAGGCGGCCGATCTGTCGGTAATTGTTCTCCGGATCGATGACCGTGACGGTGCCGTCCCAATTGTTGCCGACAAACATGACAGGGCGAAGGCCGTCATCGACCGCTTGCAGCTCTTCGCTGGTGGCTGGTTTGGCAAGCGAGATAACGCTTGCGGCAGCGATTGCGAATAGGCGTTTGGTTACGGTGCGCGTACGGTTCTGCTGCAACATGGTCAACTCCATTTCTTTTCTTTCGGGCGTTTACCCTAGCTTGCTAAGTCGTCGCCTTGTCAGGCAACGGTTCCTGCTTCCAGCATTCTTTCAATGTCTTCTGCCGACCGGCCAAGTTGTTCGAGAACGGATGTCGTGTGTTCACCGGGACGAGGGGAGGTGCCTTTGGGTCCATCATCCGCGCCGGGGAAGCGTATGGGAGAGGCGGGGGAGGCATAGGTGCCGTCGCCGCTTTTCTTCGGTATCTGAGTAATGCCGCCAGCGGCTTCCACC
>JBCCIW010000152.1:0-7792 GCA_039028055.1 Pseudomonadota bacterium
GGGACTCGAACCCCCGACCCCGAGATTACAAATCACGTGCTCTACCAGCTGAGCTAAGCCGGCACCCGAACGCGCGGATGTATGCCGGTTCCAGGCATAACGCAAGTCATGTTTGGCAGGCTTGAAGTCGCGGCGATTCCGTTATTCGTTACAGCCAGCTTTGACCAACGCATAAAGGGCAATCAATGACCTATGATCTGCAGGCCATGGAGGCCATTAAACAGCTGAAATACAAGTACGTAAGATCTCTGGATAGCGCGAACCAGGACGGTCTTCGAGACTGCTTTACCGAGGACGCCCATATCTGTTTCAAAGGGGGCGTTTACACGGTGGAGTTTACGGGACGGGACAATATCCTGGAGTTTCTCGCGACCAGTTTTCACTCACGAGCCGCGGCATCTCATCAGGTGCACCATCCGGTTATCGAACTCATCTCAGATACAGAGGCGACGGGGCAGTGGAGCCTCCAAGACGTCTATCACGATTTGAATGCGCGCGTGATTATCTCAGGTGCGTCCGAGTACGTAGACACCTATGTCAAAGGCTCTGACGGGGCATGGCGCATCTCTGACAGTGGTTACACTAGACTATTCGAAATGACCCAGCCGATGCCAGAACAGATGGTGTGCACATATCACAAGCTGGCAGAGACCGGAAAAGATCTGGGGCTTGCTCCAGCTGAAACAGACTGATCAGAAGAGATCATCAGGAGCTCCGGGCAGCATTTTCATGAACCGACCGGCAGCAGAACCGCCGTCAATCGCGATTTCGGCACCGGTGATGAAAGAGGACTCTTCGCTTGCGAGGAAAAGCATGAGGTCCGAGACCTCTGCCGTGCTGCCCATTCGTGCCAGTGGGAAATAGCTGAAGACCGGCTTCATGATGTCTGGATCGGTGTCCATGGGATTGGAGACTTTTGTATCGATCGCTCCTGGATGAATTGAATTCACCCGAATGCCGCGACGACCAAGTTCAATCGCGGCGATCTTGGTGAAACCGCGCAGACCCCATTTAGATGCGGCATAAGCCCCGAGGCCATTGGCAGCATCCATGCCTTCGGTGGAAGAGACATTTATGATCGATCCGCCGCCTGCAGCGTCCATGTGGGGCAGAACGTGGCGGTGACCGATGGCCGCCCCGATCAGATTCACGCCGATGACTTTCTGCCAGACGTCGAAGTCTTCTTGTTCGATCGTTCCGATCTGCACGATGCCGGCATTATTTACGAGAATATCGAGGCCGCCGAAATGTTCCACCGTGTCCGCAACGACCCGGGTCCAGTCCTCATCCTTGCTCACATCCTGGGGTAGGAATATACAATTATCACCAAGCTCATCTGCCTTTGCTCGGCCTTCCTCTTCCAAGACGTCGGTGATGACGACTCGCGCGCCTTCTTCGAGAAACCGCCGCGCGCCGGCCTCACCAATTCCACGATAACGACCAGCACCCGTAATCAGCGCCACTTTCCCGTCGAGCTTGCCCATGAATCTACCCTGTCTGTAGGTTTGCAAAAACTGTTTCGCCGAAGGCTAGTATCTTTTCCGCTGCCGCGTCATCCATGGCTTCAACTGACGGATCCTTGAAGCGCATAAGATGCATGTATGAACCGCTTTTACCCGATACGTCGTCTGAGCAAGCGAGATAAATAATGGGTTGCGCAGCTTTGGCTGGCCCTGGAAAGAACCCATGTATCATTGCGTTCGCCAGAGGGCGAAGAAAAGCTGGTGCATCCCGAGCGATGTTTGATGCCACCGGACCCGGGCACATATGAAAAACGTCGATCTTCGGCGTACCATTTTCAGTACGGTAGCGAGCGGCAAGTCCACGCATCATCAGGCTGAGCGCCAGCTTGGAGTGGCCATACTGTTTCATCGCACCCGCGGTGCTATGCTCGACTAAACGCCCAAATGTCTCGAAATCTAAGGCTGGAGCGGAGCGGTGGGATTCCGAGGACACCGCGATAATGCGCGGGCGTTCGATATCGCTGTCTCTGCGGATAACGTCGAGGTCGACAAGCCGAGTAGCGAGACGCTGGTTGGCTAGAAAGTGCACTGCCAGCATCTTCTCGAAACCCTGTGCAGATGCTTCGGCTTTTGGCGCCATAAGCCCAGCGTTAAGTATCAATCTATCAAGCGTTGTACATGCGTCTGCCAGACGGCTGCAAAGCGCGTCCACCGACGTCAAATCCAGGAGATCTACGTATTCCATCGTTATGTTTGGATTGGCTGAAACAAGTTTCAGATCCTCAGCGGTATCAGGTATCCCAGAACGGCATGCGAGGATCAGGGTCGCCCCCCGACGTGCGAGATCCTCAGCTATCGCGTATCCAAGTCCGCTATTGGCACCAGTTACAAGACAGACCCTGCCTTCCATGGATATATCCTCGGGAACAGGGTCAATGAGGTCGTCCTTGTTTCGAATATCACGTAAAGCTGTCAAAACGGCGCTGACTGGGCCATCCATGCTCCGTTGGTCTTCAGACGCCATCTGCTTGCGCCCCCAAACGTTTGTCATATTGAGCTGTTTCATCCGGGAATGCTGCTCGTACATCTTCCGCCCTTAATGAGAAATCTGCGAGTGAATACGCATGTTGCTTGTCCGTCTTGACCCTCGGACGCGATGCGGCCTCAATCGCTGACTTTTCGCCTTGGTTGGATAGCGGCGACCCATGTGCCTCATAGATCTGTTTTACTGCTTTGGCCGGATCGCGCATAAGCGCAGAATATTCGATGTCGACAAATTTTCGTTTCGGATTCGAAGCACGCGCAGTTTTCATACTGTCGGCCATAAGCACTGATTTTCTGAGCCAATGCCGCGCGATTGCCGCAGGATCGGGATTATCACATGACAGGCCATGTGCGTGGACCATCAAGGATGAACAGGACGCCACGGTCTCCATTGGATTGCGATGGGTCTGGATAACCGTCGCTCCCGGAAACACTTCCAAGGCAGTATTGAGGTGTTCCGCATGATGAGGTGACTTCAGCACCCAGTGGGTGGCTTTGGGTGCGCCAGGACGCATCCAGATCAGAGCTTTCAGAACATCCCGCAGATACTCGTAAGCAGGCGCATGGTCCTGTAGCTCCAGCCAAGCTGAAAAGGACGGTACATAGGTCACTGCTTCTGCGGTTTGAGACATCATGGTTAGATCAAGCAGAAGGATATCTTCCTCTGGGGCGTCGAAGGCCACCGGATGGACAGTTTGAAAATCGGGTGCGAGCCACCGCATGAGTCTTGTTGTCTGCTTCGCCCGTTTCTCCCGCTTGTGGCTTTCGGACAGGTTTTCACCGGGAACAGGGGCGGGGCAAAGGGCTTCCCATGAGGGTAGGGCGCGCGCACTTGGATCGGCTGCGAGCGCGCGTTGTAAAAGCGTGGTACCGGTACGTGCGAGGCCAGCAATCAGGAGAATATCCGGGTCTGGCTGATCCTGTATCTCGGGATGTCGACGCATGATGTCGTCAAGCCGCAACCGATTGACAAGGAGGCCCATTATCCTTTCGCGCTGTACGATCCGTCCAAAGGGTGACAAGCGTGCCTCGGTATTCAGCGCTGTGCAAAGCCTTTCGAGTGGCCCCATAAGGGGCGCATCTGACAGAGTTTCCAGCTTTGTTTTCCGTCGGGCTTGCAGGAGCAGTTTTTCAGCCACGAATCCGCGGGGCGCGCCAGGGCCACCAATTGCGTTGAACGATCTGATTGGCCATGGTCTGAAAGGGTTTGCGTAGTTTGTTCGCGTTGCTGTTTGGGACGTCATTGGCTGAGGGTCGCTTTGAGTTCGGTGAACTTCACAACACGTGTGTTCGGTACTGGTTTGTGTGACGCTCTGACCCAACGCCAGCACATCGTTCCCAGCTCGTGTCCCACCGTACTGATCCAGTTAGTGTCAGGTATTCCGGGATCCCTGTGAGCAACGATAACGGCAACCGAGCCGTCTTCGCGATACTTTGCAAGATGCTTATTAGTGTGAATTGTATGACGGGTGTAGTCGAGCGATTCCATCCAGTAATTATTCAGTTGGAAATTCCAGTGCTCACATTCAGGTGGTACAGCCTCGATAAGCAACGCCTCGTCCGGAGCAAGTGCCCAGTGACTATGATAATAGGCAATATTCGAGTCGCCACCTGCGCGGTTGGATACTTCGTCGGAGAACTGGGGCAGCTCGTTCGAGTGTTTCTGAAAATCGCGTGCCCACTTTGCGAACAGAATTGGGGCACCTGCGACGAAGGTCCCGGCCGAACGTAATCCTGAGACAAGCTTCTCCGGAGAGAACTCACCCTCTACATGCTTATCCGCGTCGATGCACTCGATCTGCAAATCAGCGATGACTTCGGTTTCACGGTCGAGGTGTGTCTGACGCACCATGAAGAGGCAGTATCCTTCAGGCAATGGAAGCCAGTTACCCGGCTTTCGCTCTCGGCTGAGCGTCATCTCGAATGTACCGTCGGGATTGAATTCCATTTCGCTGGCGTCGATTTCTCCCACCGGGGGCATATCACCTCCCTCGCCATAATGGCCCGACTTGGTCGCAAAGCTTAAATACGCGACCGTGCCGCGGCTACCACTAACCTTATAGGAATATTGGCCGTCGAGATTGCAGCTCTGATAGTAATTATCGGGATTGTCGGCGCCTATCTTGATAGTTTCGTGACAGAGCCTGTGTAGCTCTGGCGCGCGAACATCGCCATGCTCGATAAAGGCTTCAAGTGCTGCACGTGTCAGCCTTGATAGATATCGATATCCTTCAGCCTGATTGAATGGATCCTGCGGTGTCGCCGGGAATTGCAGAGCACCGCCAGCACTTTTTAGCGTATCGCAGAATTCTTCCCAGGCTTTTCCGGATACTGTCTTTTCAGCGAATTTATCGGCTTCTGACCGACCCATGGCTCGCCTCCACCCCAGTCTTACCCTGCGAAATATATCAAGCAATCCAAGGAGGAGCGATCGCATTTTGTGCTTTTTACCTCAGGCTATTACCCATCGAGCTGACAGGTTCTATCATAGGTGTAAACCGCGATTGCCGTTCGCCGTCCACAGGCAAATGATGTAAGAAGACGCGGCATTGTTGCTCCGCACCCCGAGTCTATCGCATAAGACTGAGATGAGTGAGATTGATGACAGCGGTATCGATCGAGGACCGGATACGGCAACGTATTCCATGTTCGGTGATGCCGAGATGGGGCCGGAGAAGGCCGGCTATGAGGTATTGGCGCGGAAGTATCGCCCGCGGCTGTTTTCGGATCTGATTGGCCAGGAAGCTATGGTTCGGACGCTGTCGAATGCGTTCGATACCGGTCGTATCGCTCACGCATTCATGCTCACTGGCGTTCGCGGCGTCGGAAAAACGACCACGGCGCGTTTGCTCGCGCGCGGTCTCAACTACAAGACTGCAGAGATTGATCGTCCGTCGATTTCGCTGGAACCTACCGGCGAGCACTGTCAGGCAATAATGGAAAGTCGCCATCCTGATGTCCTGGAGCTGGATGCCGCATCGCGGACTGGTGTGGCAGACATGCGCGAGTTGCTGGATGGCGTTCGTTATTCGCCTGTATCGGCGAGATACAAAGTCTACATAATCGATGAAGTACATATGCTCTCGACGGCTGCCTTTAATGCGTTGTTGAAAACGCTGGAAGAACCGCCGGAGCACGTAAAATTCGTCTTTGCGACCACGGAAATACGCAAGGTTCCGGTCACTGTTTTATCAAGGTGCCAGCGCTTCGATCTCAAGCGTCTGAATCCGGCAGAACTCGCTGCACATCTGGGCCGGGTTACTGAAGCCGAAGGAGCAAACGTTTCAGAGGAAGGGCTGGCGCTCATCGCCCGAGCCGCTGAAGGGTCTGTAAGAGACGGTTTATCCATTCTCGATCAGGCTCTGGTGCAAACGACGGCAGGGGAAGATGTGTCTGGCGCAGCCATCCGGGACATGTTGGGTTTAGCCGATAGAGCGCGTCTGCTTGATCTATTTGATCAGGCGATTTCAGGGGATGCAAAGTCGACCATTGAGGAAATCACCGGTCAGATCCATGACGGTGCAGACCCGCTCGTGATTATCAAAGATCTCATTGATATTGCAGCGGATGTTTCAACCGCGAAGGCACTCGGGGACGACTATAGTCCGGGTGGTCCATCAGACTGGATAGACCGAACTAAAGCGCTGGCTCAGAAACTGACACCCGCTCAAGCGTCCAGATACTGGCAGCTTTTGTTAAGTGGATATCGTGATGCCCAGAATGCTCCCGACATCGCCACAGCTTCCCGCATGGTGGTTTTGCGCCTGGTGGCCTCGGCACAGCTGCCGTCGCCAGAAGAAGCCGCGCGAATGATGGTTTCTGGAAGCCATCGCCAGAACGAAGGGCAGGGGATGGCCCCTACCCCATCAGGCAACGGACCAACAAGTTTCGATGACATTGTGGCGCTGATGGATAGACAAAAAGAGGCCATTCTCTCCAGTGAAGTCAGCCAGTATTTGAGGCCCGTTAGTTTTACGCCTGGCAAACTGGTTTGCGATGTCAAAGACGGCGCGCCGATCAATCTTTTGAAGCGTGTTTCACTTTTCATCGAAGCAGCAACCGGGTGTCGATGGTCCGTTGTACAAAGCAATGAAAGATCGGAAACTGAAACTCTTAAAGAGCGTCACCTGCGCGTTCGGTCGGAGAAGATCACCTCCGCTGCGGAGCACCCCCTTGTTCAGAAGGCGTTGGTCGTGTTTCCGGGAGCGGAGGTAACAGACGTCCGTCTCGAGGGAGCTGTGGATGACGATATAGCTGACGCGAATAACATTGTACCGCTTGATGAGCGCCGAGTCGCGAAAGGATAAGCGAGATGAAGAATATGGCTGATATCATGCGCCAGGCACAGGAGATGCAGGCCAAGATGGCCGAAGCGCAGCAAAAGGTCGAAGAGGTTGAGGCTGAAGGCGTTGCGGGCGCTGGCCTTGTGAAGGTCACACTTAAAGGGAAGGGGGATATGATCGGCCTTTCCATTGATCCGTCGCTCATGGGGGATGAGGCGGAGATCCTGGAAGACCTCGTAAAAGCTGCGCACAATGAAGCGCGCCGTAGTCTTGAAGAGGCAACCGCCAAGGCGATGAAAGACGCAACTGCCGGGCTTTCCGGCATGCTGCCTGGTTTCAAGATGCCGTTTTAGGTTTCGTCTAGTCCTATGGCAGAACGCATCGCTGGTCCTGAAATACTTCGAATGATCGAACTTATCGGTAAATTGCCGGGGCTTGGGCCGCGCTCGGCTCGCCGCGTGGCTTTGCATCTATTGAAACGGCAAGACGTACTTTTGAAGCCATTGGCGGAAGCGTTGGCTGAGGCCGCAAACAGCATTCAGATTTGCGGCACATGCGGGAACTTTGACACCATGCAGCCCTGTGCTGTCTGTCGAGCCCCTGGTCGCGACGACGGGCTATTATGCATTGTCGCTGACGTACCAGATCTTTGGGCACTTGAACGCGCTGGCGCATTTCGTGGGCGATACCATGTCCTTGGGGGTGTTCTAAGCGCCATCGATGGGATCGGGCCGGATGAACTAAATATTTCACAGCTGATGAGGCGGATTGCGCCCGGTGAAATTCGCGAGGTGATCATTGCACTCGGCGCTACGGTCGATGGGCAAACGACTGCCCATTATCTTGCCGACAAACTTCTGACTGAAGGTGTTCATGTCACACGGCTTGCTCACGGCGTACCGGTTGGCGGTGAACTCGATCATCTGGATGACGGGACGCTGGCGACAGCGCTTCGATCACGGCGAGAGCTTTAGGTCCGCTGAACCTACTGAATTGTAATTA
>JBCCIW010000153.1:0-7775 GCA_039028055.1 Pseudomonadota bacterium
CTCGTCAACACCGCGTTCGATCAGCTTGGCTCGCGTCAATTCGGCAGTGAACGGCGTCGCGTAGAGCGGTGCCTTGAAGCGCGGCCAAAGTAGCCCGGCGGCACCGATATGGTCTTCATGGGCATGGGTCAGAATAATCGCTTCAATGTGTTCGCCTTCCAGATAAGACGGATCAGCACACACCAGATCGATGCCCGGCGTCGAGTCATCGCCAAAAGTCACGCCAAGATCGGCGATGATCCAACAACGGTCCTCAGGCGGGCCATAGCCATAGGCATTGAGATTCATGCCAATCTCTTCGCAGCCGCCGAGCGGCAGAAAGACCAATTCGTCGCGGCTCATCAGCTCGCCGTCTTGCCGTTGTTGCGGTTGTAAATATCGAGGAGCCCGCGAATGGTCACATCGGGATCGTAAACATCGATTTCCTCGCTTGCGCCCTCGAAGAGCGATGCAATACCGCCGGTGGCGACAGTCGTGAGCGACCGGTCGGACTCATCCTTGATCCTGCGGATAAGGCCGTCGATCAGGCCGATATACCCCCAGAATACACCTGACTGCATGGCTTCGAGCGTGTCCTGGCCGATCACATTTTCGGGGCGTTGGATGGCAATGCGGGGAAGCTGGGCAGCAGCATCGTGGAGGGCACGCATCGAGAGATTTATCCCGGGACAAATAATGCCACCTTCGAAGCCGCCATCCGGGCCGAGAATATCAAACGTGGTGGCCGTACCGCTATCTACCACTATCAGCGGCCCATTGTGGGCGGAATGGGCACCCACAGCATTCACAAGCCTGTCTGCACCTGCCTGTTCCGGGCGGCGAATACGCACGGGTACGCCGAGTTCAACATCCGGATCACCAATGATCATTGGGTCGACACCAAGATAACGCCGGCCGAGATTTCGGAAGTTGAAGATGGCTTGGGGAACCACGCAGGAAACAATGCAGCCTCTGATATCTTCAAATGTCAGATCATTCATATCAAAGAGCTGGTGCAGCCAAACAGCATAGTCATCGGCCGTGCGCGTCGGATCGGTGCCGATGCGCCATTGCGCCACCCACTGGTTCTGTTTCTGCAGGGCAAACAAGCTATTCGTGTTCCCCACATCGATGGCTAGCAACATACCTGTCAGCGTCCTTCCCGGATCAATTCGACGTCGCCGGCCCTTATGGTGCGCAAATCTCCGTTCTGCAAACGCAATAACAGCGCACCATCCTCACCAAGGCCTTCGAAAGTTCCAACACTGTGTTCACTATCAACAGCCACCTGGATCGTTTCGCCCAAACCTTCACCTCGAGCCAGCCAGTCTCTGCGCGTGTCTGCAAATTCGCGCTTGGCCTGCTCGAGACGGGCCCCGAACCTCTGAACAAGCGCTTCCAGTACGACGTCGACAGTAAACACCTGGCCGGCGAGATCAGCGAGACATACGCCGGCCTGACCAATGTTTTCAGGCACATAGGCCACATTTACCCCGACACCAACGGCGAGCCAGCGACCCGAAGGCCCCTCACCGGATTCCACCAGGATACCAGAGAGCTTTGCCCTATCGACGCGCACATCATTCGGCCACTTGAGCTTGGCATTACATCCTGGCGCGAATGTATCGGCAATATCTGCCACGGCTAGCGCGGTCGCAAACGGAACGCGCACCGCCTCCGCAATACGCTGTGACCAGTGAAAAAGTGCCGTAGCGAACAGGTTACCGTCCGGTGATTTCCATTCTCGCCCCAGACGTCCCCGTCCGGCTGTCTGGCGGCGCGCCGCGATCCATTGATCATCAAACGCTGGCGCAGACGCGCGACGCTTGGCCTCTTCATTGGTGCTATCGATTTCATCGAACCAATGAATTGGAGGTGTGATCATCCAGAGACCCTTTTAGTTACGAATTTCGTCGCCCTGCGCGGTGGATATACTAGATTTCCTGCGGAATTAGCCGCTGCAAGCAAAGAGGGCGTGAGTTAGGCGCTGGCTGGCTCCGGAAGCACAAGCCTGCCGTCCTCTCCGATCTTCCAAAATGGATTGAAGACAACTTCCCAGGCGTTGTTATCAGGGTCGAGAAAGTACCCCGAATATCCTCCCCAAGGAGCCTTATGAGGTCTTTTGGTGATGTTCACATCGGCAGCAACCAGTTTCTCGAATATGGCATCCACTTCGGCTTCAGACCTTGCATTGAAGGCAAGCGCAAAATTCGGGCAAATTCCTGGTGGACAGGTGTTCCCCATCAACCCGATATCTTCGTGCAGTTTATCGCGCTCCCATATGCCGAAAGCCACTCCACCCAAATTGTACATCGTGATGCCTTCGGTCATGAATGGCGTCAGGCCCAGAGTATTCTCGTAGAAAATTCGAGATGTAGCGACGTCGCTTACACCCAGGGTGAGTATGCTCATGCGTTGCTCTGGAAATGCGGCCATCACTTTTTTCCTAATCGTCAATCAGACCAAAAGGTCCTGCCCGCCCCTATCGGCCGACTGTTCACATATACTGCCTCGGGTTTAATACAGCCCGAATGAGCCAAAAAGGCAAAATCAATGTATCGCGAGCAGGCGTTACCGTCAGTCACTGCGGCAACCAGGCTTGCTAGTCGCGCAGGGCTGACAAGGCTTCTGCTATGGTAAATACCTGATCGCCAAGCAATTTCAGCTTGTTTGCCGTGTCGTTAATTCGCTCGGCCGATCTGTCGGCGCTGTTAAACACGCAGCCATAGGGCGTAGGCACACCGCGCAGCGCATGGGTAATGTTTCTCAACATTCCCAGGGTTGTCATGGCAGCCTGCTCACCGGCTGCGGAGGCAATCAACCCAACGGCCCGGCCATCAAGATAAGGCCGATCGTCAGCCCTCAGGTCTTCCACGTAGTCGAGGGCGTTCTTCAAAAGTCCTGATACGCCGCCATGGTACCCGGGAGACCCGATCACGACGCCGTCTGCGCGCCTAAGCGCATCGACAAGCGTTCTAGCTTCATCTGTTCGATCATCAGTTTCTGTAGAGTAGAATGGCATGGCCAGGGATGGTCCCGCTATCAACTCGGTCGCGGCACCGAGCGATTCAACGTGATGAAGCACATCGCTCACCGCCCGCTCGGTCGACGACCCTTCTCTCAGCGTGCCACCTACGCCGACGATTACAATCTTTCTGCTCAACGCTTATTGCCCCGACTCAATTTGCCAAATGGGTATTGAATCGCCCCTTTAGCGAAATGCCTGACTGTCGTCGATGGCTAGTTGCCGCTGTGTACTAATCCCAGGAGGAGAATTTTCTCGAGAAGACCCCGCTGCTGCCCCAATCATCAAGAGAAGCGCACCTTTTTGCCCCATTGCTCCACCACTATCGATCTCGAAGAGGAACGAAACGGGAGAGATGGTTATGGGATCGAAGCGAACAGCTCTTATCGCGAGCGCTTTGTTTTTGGCGATACCGGCAAACGCCGACGTTACGAAATCAGGAGCGCCGTGCAAAATCACTGAGTTCTCTGTGTATTTTGCGCCGCAGGAAACTGGACTTTCGACCGCCGCGGAGCGCGCCGTTGTTGCAGAAGCTGAAGAGATTTCGGCCTGCAGCATTGCGCAAATCAGTGCCAGTGTCGTTTCTGCTGACGCACGAACTTTTGATGAATCCCACGCTCTTTCATCTGCCCGCGCGACATCAGTGCTAGCTGCGCTCGTAAGCTCCGACATTGCGACGCCAGATCATACGATTCCAGTGAACACCATTCCGACGGCGGAAACGTCCGAGGAGTTCAGTGCCCCAATGGCTCGCCGCGTGGATGTGCGCATTGTGCCGATGGATGCTCTCAACAGTTAAGGGGAGCCATTCGGCCCCTATGGCCGCAAACGCCACACCCAGCGCTGCGGCTGATGACTGCCCCGGACGTGATCCAACGAGATCATCCGGGGCTTTTTCGTCTTAACTAGTCGAAGAAAGACAGTACGGCGGCACCTAACATAAAACCGAAGAGACTATGACTTATATCCAGCATGAGATCGGTCGTCGAATGGTAGACGTTGTAGACGAAGCTGTAAGCCAGGATCGGAGCGGCAACGAACAGGGCGAGTTTCGCTGCGAAAATGACTGAGGGTATGAGCCCAGTCGTATTTGTGGCCTTCAATAACCAGCCAATCGCAAATGCGAGAATAAGCGGGATGATCGCGCCGCCACCGAATGTAATCGCTGGTGAAAAGTTCGCGGCCAGCTGCTCGTCCGTGTAGCCATTGGCGACCACCCATAATTCCTGAAAAAGCGCTCCGTACCAGACAAACCCAACAAAATAGATTGCCACAGCAGCCAAGAAGCCCCCCAGTATGTTTACGCCTGCAAGTCTCGGCATTGTTTCCTCCCCATTGTTTTTAATCGCTGGGCTGCGCTAAGAGACCGCGAAGTGATTTATCAGAATCGCAGAATACACCTTCACTGAGAACAACGGCAACATGACACAACCATCGAGCGCGCGCCGGATCTTGATCACCTCGGCCCTGCCATACATCAATGGTATTAAGCATCTCGGCAATCTGGCCGGCTCGATGCTGCCGGCCGATGTGTTTGCGAGGTATCAGCGCCTCGCAGGCCATGAGGTGCTCTATATCTGCGCCACCGACGAACACGGCACTCCAGCCGAGCTCGCGGCCCAGGCGGCCGGCATCTCGGTGCAGGATTATTGCGACGAGCAGCATGAAATCCAGCGCGCCGCTGGTGAGGGTTTCGCGCTCTCGTATGATCATTTTGGCAGATCTTCCCGCGAGGAGAACCACCGTCTTACCCAGCACTTCGCCCACGTTCTCGAAGAAAAAGGCCTGATTGAAGAACGCACCTCGAAGCAGGTCTATTCCGTCGATGACGGTCGCTTCCTGCCCGACCGATATGTCGAAGGCACCTGCCCCCACTGCGATTATGAGAAAGCCCGTGGTGACCAATGCGACAATTGTGGGCGCTTGCTCGACCCAATCGATCTGAAAAATCCCTACTCCGCTGTCTCTGGCGGGACCAACATCGAAATCCGTGAGACAGCCCATCTCTATCTCCTTCAATCCCAAATGCAGGACACGATCCGCGAATGGGTCGAAGCCTCAAAAGACTGGCCGCAGCTTGCGCGCTCCATCGCCCTGAAGTGGCTGGACGAAGGCCTGCGCGACCGGGCAATCACCCGTGACCTCAGCTGGGGTGTACCCGTCACCCTGCCCGACGGCTCGATCCGCCCGGGCTTTGAGGAGAAAGTCTTCTACGTCTGGTTCGACGCACCGATAGAATATATCGCTGCGACCCAGGGCTGGGCGAAGAAAAATGGCGAGCCGGATGCATGGGCGCGTTGGTGGCGAGAAGATCAGGGGGCTGACGACGTCGAATATGTCGAATTCATGGGCAAGGATAATGTCGCCTTCCACACTGTCTCCTTCCCGGTCACGATCTTCGGCTCGGGCGAGCCTTGGAAGGCGGTCGACCGGCTGAAGGCGTTCAACTGGGTGACATGGTATGGAGGTAAGTTCTCCACGAGCCAGAACCGCGGCGTCTTTATGGATCAGGCACTAGACCTTCTGCCTGCGGACTATTGGCGTTGGTACCTGATTGCAAATGCGCCGGAGGGATCCGATGCGGCCTTCACCTGGGAGGGTTTTCAGGCTGCGGTGAACTCGGACCTCGCTAATGTCCTAGGTAATTTCGTCAACCGCATTACCAAATACTGCGTCTCAAAATTCGACGGCAAGCTCCCCGATGGCGGCGCGCCCAGCGAAGACGAGGCCTGGATCGCGAGTGAGCTGAAAACCCGACTCGCGGTTCTCGCGGACCACTATGAGCAAATGGAGTTCCGCAAAGCAGCTGTTGAAACCCGAGCCATCTGGGCCGCTGGCAACGAATATCTGACCCGCGCGGCTCCCTGGACGAAATACAAGACCGACGTGGACGCCGCTGCGGTTGGTGTACGCACCGGGCTCAACCTCGTTGCGCTGTTCGGTATTCTCGCCCAGCCTATTATTCCGGGAGCGGCAGCTAAGATCCTGGATACCCTGGCCATTCCCGAAGGCAACAGAACCTGGCCGCAACCGGATGATGACGGCCTACTGACAGCACTTCCGATCGGTATGCCCGTGAGTGCGCCGCCAGTGCTCTTCAACAAGATCGAAGACGCGCAAGTTACAGAATGGACCGAGCGGTTCGGCGGCGAGGACGAGTAGGCTCATGCAAAAAGAGTATCGCCAGAAGAGCTTTCAGGTGCCACCGGGCGCGCTCAGCCTTCTCCTCGTCAGGCATGGCGAGTCCGAGGCAGCGGTACCCGGACGGTCGTTTCCGCTAGTCGATGGTCATGGGGACCCTGCACTACACCCGAAAGGTCGTCAGCAAGCTGAAGCCATTGCTGATCGGCTGGAACAAGAAAGACTGGACGCGCTCTACGTCACCACCCTACGTCGCACACACCAGACGGCGGCCCCTTTGGCGAAGCGCATCGGCATGCAGCCTAAGGTCGAACGCGATCTCCGGGAAATCTTTTTGGGAGATTGGGACGGCGGACTTTATCGTATCAAGCTGGCAGAGGGTGATCCCATCTTCCACAAGGTTTTTGGCGAGCAGGAATGGGGGCACGTGCCCGGTGCCGAGACGACAGAGGACCTGCATACAAGGGTCAAGTCTTCGATCTTGAAGCTCGCCAAATCTCATCCAGGTCAGCATGTCGCTGCTTTCGTCCATGGCGGCGTAATCGGCGCAGCGATGTCCATTGCCACCGACGCAGCCCCCTTCGCCTTTCTCGGCGCTGAAAATGGTTCAATCACACACCTCGTGGTGAAAGAAGATGCAATGATTGTGCGCGGATTTAACGACTGCACGCATCTCGCTGGACTTTAGACTAGCCAATCGACCCAAATACCCAGAGCTTGGCGATGGAGAACGGGATTTAAACAAGTGGCAGCACGAAACGCCTTCGCCGGAAAAACAGTCCTCATCACCGGCGGCGCGTCCGGGTTCGGGTTCGAACTCGCCAGGCAACTGCTCCACGCCGGTGCAAAGCCTATCGTCCTCGATACGGACGGCGAAGCCATTGGCAAGCTAACCAATATCAGCGGATATATCTGTGACATCACAGACATCGGTGCCCTTGCCCAGACCTGTGTCGAGATCGAAGCTGCCTATGGTCCCATCGACATCGCCGTGGCCAATGCTGCCATCGATATGTCTGGAGAGGCTCACCTTTACAGCGCGGAGGACTGGGCACGCATTCTGGACGTGAATCTGAAGGGCGTCACCAATCTCATCGCCGCCATCTATCCCAAAATGGTAGAGCGCCAGTCCGGCCAGTTTCTCTTCATCTCCTCGGGGTCAGGCCGCGTCGGCTTTCCCTTCGGTCTGCCCTATACGACGTCGAAGTCGGCCCTTAACGGACTTGCCGCCGGCCTCCGCGCCGAGGCTGCCCCGCACAATGTCGATATCCACATCGCTATTTTGCCACTTCTTCAGGGCGGCCTCGCGGACAAGGCGGACAGTCAATCGGGAACGGATCGACTCGCCTGGCTAGCTGCCGTGCCCGGAAAAACCTATTCGTTGCCCGCAGCTGCCCGGGCCACATTGAAGGGGCTGGCCCGAAACAAACCAAGGATTGTCTTTCCGCGGCATCAGGCCTTCGCCTACTGGCTCATGGACGTTTTCCCTCCCCTCGGCACACTCATCCGCAGGCAACTGGTTGCAAAATTCCATCAGGTAGGGCGAAAATAATCGTCTGAGTATTGAGTCCGTAGGTAGGAGTACGTCTTGGGCATTATGATCAAATCTCTTTTCTTTGTCCTGATTTTA
>JBCCIW010000154.1:0-7750 GCA_039028055.1 Pseudomonadota bacterium
ATATTGCTCTGGAGCTCTCAACACCCAACGCGCTTCTATCCGGCGAGACTGCAGAAATAGATCTTGAGTTTGCGACTGACTTCGCAGACATGGCGTATGTTGGCGCAGCAACGCTCGGTGAAACACAGACAGCAAACGGCGCGTTTCAGCTTTCAGTGCCGAATATTGCAGCGCTGGCGGACGCCGTCGGAATTGACCCGACCACACTTCCATTACCACCTGGTGCAATTGGAAGAATTGAAGCTGCAGGCCGAGTGTCAGGTGCAATCAATGCGCTGGCCATCACGTTTGACGAGCTGACCACAGCGAGTGATCTATTAATAACCCAGTTTAATGGCGATGTCGCTCTGGGCGGTGAAGGTAACGTCGATGGCGCCTTGTCGATTAGCAGTGAAAACCTGAGAGGATTGCTCACCGCACTTGCCGTAGAACTTACACCCGGCGACACGCTTCAAACCTTCAGCTTTAGAGGAAATCCAAACGGATCGTTCGAGACTATCTCGATCGATGACCTGAACATCAATGTGGACGATACTATTGCCGAGGGCAGCGTCGCTATGGATTTGTCCGCAGAAAGGCCAAAAATAACTGGAGCCCTTTCCACGTCCGACCTCGACCTGACACCGTTTATGGGCCCCACTCCAGAGGAGCAGCCCGAGGGCTGGAGTAAGACACCACTTGCTCTGGAAAGCCTTACTGCCGCAGACGCTGACATCTCGCTTGAGAGCCCATCGATCAAAATTGATAAGATGACGCTGAGCAATGCCGATATCAGAGTCCAACTTAATAATGGTCGGCTAAACGCCGATATAGCCCAACTTTCAACGTTTGGCGGCCGGTGGTCAGGGACTGTTGGCCTGGACGCGGCGCGTTCCGTCCCGAGGCTGTCGCTTGCACTGACAGGTGACAGCATCCTGATGGAAGATCTAATGCAGACGCTGGCCGGGCTCGACCGGCTATCTGGCGTAGGACAGTTTTCGCTGGATATCTCAAGTGTCGGAGCGAGTATCCATGACATCATGAACAACATGGATGGCGAGCTGTCGGCGGATCTAGCCGATGGCGCTTTGAAAGGGTTCAATCTCGGTCAGCTCTTCAGGACAACCGGAAATCTTCGGGAGGCACTTACTTCAGGCAATCTCAATCTCGGCATATCGCCGAATGATCAAACCGATTTCGCCTCATTCGATACCCTACTCAGTATTACAGACGGAGTGGCGGATATACGCGCCCTCGACCTCGTCAATTCTGCGCTTAGTGCCCGTGGTGACGGGACAATCGACCTCGGAGCGCAGACCCTGAATATGGGACTTCAGTTCGCTGCAGACACCACTGGCCAGGGGCAACTCTCTGACGTCCAGCTGAACGGTCTCCCAATACCCTTACGCATTGCCGGGAGCTGGACGAGCCCCTCAATCGCACCCGATACAGGTGCGCTCACCCAAGCACTGGCGGGGCAACAGATTGATCGACTGACGGAGTCGCTTGGTGGTGACGTTGGCGGAGCGCTGTCTGGCATTTTGGGCAATCAGAACGGTGGGAGCGACGATTCCGCAGATGACGAAAATGGCGACGCCGCGCAAACCCCTGAGGAAGCGATTGAAGACGCGGCCAGAAACGCGCTCGGCGGTCTGTTCAGGCGGGATTAGATTCGAAACTATCCCCGGCTTTCGACACCAGGAATGACACCAGAAAATGGCGCGGTTGGTGTTTTCACGGAAACATGGGGATATCCATGAATTTATCCCCGCGGTCTTACCGTATGATATTATGCAAGGAGCGATTGGGAAGTCAGGCTTGCCATCGGAGGAATTTCGTAAACAAGCGCCAGTTCGACATATCGTTTGCTCGTCACAAGTTTCAAATGGAAACGAACTCTGACAATTCACTAAACGTCACCTACAAAGCGATAATATCGCGAAAGCGCTTTCCGCCTGCGCGGCTTGAAACAAGCGTTGCATTATTGATCAAATGAACTGATAGCCGCCCGTCGCCGGTCGGCTCTGCGGACCTGACCATGGCCAGGTTTACCAAGTGAGATCTGTGTATCCGCACGAATCCAAAGGTCTGAAGGTCGCGGTCCAGATCCTTCAGGTTCCGGCTTGAAATATAAGTTCTTTGCCGCGTGTGGATCGTCACGCAGTCATTGTCAGCAGAGATTTGTACGATGTCGTCGTGCCTGAGCCGGATCATTTCGTCACCTGATTTGACGAAGATCAAACCGATGCCTGTTCTGTCTTGCCGATCTCGACCCACCGCCGCTTTCTGAAACTCTTCTATTTCCGACCTAAGAAGAAATGCGTACCCAGCTGCGACGAGCGCTGCATAGACGACCAGCCCCTGGTACAGATACCAGAGGGACGCCTTTTGAGAAAAGGGGGTCAGGGTCACGCCTGACTGCATCCAGTCAAAAGTCCAATTGCGAAGAAACAGCACCAACGTGTACCAAGCGAGAGAAGCGATGCACGCAAGTGCGATATGCGCCAGGACCTTTGAAGGCAGCGACAACTTTCTGACCGGCCCGCGAATGCAATAGCGCACTAAAATAGCGATGGGCAGAACAGCGCAGATACTCCGAACGCCTGCACCTATGGATGTTGCAAGGCTCTCGTTCCGAGCCACCTGAAACACGATCACATAGGCCGCGGTCATAGCAAAAAAAGCCACGACCATAATCGTGAATTCAAAGTGACGCCGTGACCATTGCTTCGCCTGCGCGCTTGCCCTTCTTAGCTCTACGCCCCACGGCACTACTGACGGGTTTGGGCTTTCACCGTTCATTATCACTGCTCCGCGCTTCACATATCGAGAGGCATCATGGCGTTGGGATTTGTCCATTCGCAAGCCCCGAACGTCGTTTCACCGGAAATTTGGGCGGGTTTGGATTTAGCCATTAAATCTGGACGCCTTGTAATCAGATTTTGCGGTGTATTGCTGAACCAATGAGAAGGGCTCCCGGTCTTGATAAAATACTTTCTCATATCCCTCGTCATTTGTGCCGGGTGTGCGACTGACGAACGCGTAGCGGAATATAGATTCGACAGTGGCAAGTGGCTGAAGGGCGCGGAATTCGAGAGCGCCACGGCATATGTGATCGATGGGGAACTTATGTTTTCCGAAAGGGAGCTTCCTTCCGCGACTACGATCGACCTGGAAGGAGCCTATGTTGTTCCGCCATTTTGTGAGGGCCACAATCACAATCTTGGAGGGAGCGCCGACGGAGTCGACGATACAGTGGCAAGGTACCTGAATGACGGCGTTTTCTACGCGGTAATGCCGGGATCGTTCAGGCTATATCGGGACCTGTCCGAAGAATATCTGAATACCCCGACATCGGTCGATGTCGCCTTCGGGAATAACGGGCTTACAGGCTCAGGCGGTCATCCGCGGGGCCTTCGGGAATCCCTCATGGATCGGTTTGGCTCGTATCCGGAATTTACCAAGGAAACCATGGGGGACGTGGGATATTTCGAGGCGGATACCATAGCGGAAGTGGGGACGAAATTCGAGTTGATCAGAGCGGAACGCCCCGATTTTCTGAAAGTTATGCTCTACTTTTCTGAGGAATACGATCGACGCAAAGACGATCCGGCATATTTCGGCCGACGCGGTCTTGATCCGGCGCTAATGCCCAGAGTTGTAGAACTGGCGCATGATCACAGTCTGCGAGTTGCTGTTCATGTTGAAAGCGACTTCGACATGCGCATGGCACTCGAAGCGGGAGCTGACATCATCATGCACCTTCCGTCTTACGATTCAACGGAACGGGTTTCAGAAGAAAGTATCGCTCTCGCGCTAGATAATGATGCGGCGATCGTCACGACGTTCACAGTGGCCAACAGATACAGGATCCGAGATCCCGAGCGCTTCGCGGAGATCCGCATTGCGCAAGCAGAGAACCTGAGACGGATGGAGGATGCAGGGATAAATCTCGTACTTGGCAGCGACAGCGTGCGTGATACGTCGCGCGGCGAGGCTGAGTATCTCGCTGGGTTGGGTGCGATATCGAATCTTACGCTGCTAAGAATGTGGACCGAGAACTGCGCGAAAATGGCGTTTCCAGATCGTAAGATCGGTAAACTTGACGATGGATTCGAAGCCAGCTTTCTAGCTTTGGGGGGCAATCCGCTGGAAGATTTCTCATATACAAATGAGATTCTGCTCCGGTTCAAGGACGGGCGCGTATTGGAATTAAACTGATCAGCTCATGAGTCCGAGTAGTCGAAATACTCATTCAGGGCGCTCTGTAATTGGGTGAATGAGACACGAGCGTCCGTCAGGCAGGCTACCGTGTCAGCCCGGTTTCATTGTCGATGGCAGTCTTCACTGCAGCCCAGAATTCGTCTCTCTCCTCGAATTCACCATCAACGCGTCCGACCGGACTGGTCCAGCTACTGTTGGAAGCGATGACGAGATCGCGGTTCGGATCAACGAAGATCGCCTGCCCGAATACACCGTCAGCGGTGAATGAGCCGTCCTCGAACGTCCACCACTGGTAACCGTAGCCCCAACCTGGTTCTCCCGTGTCTTCGATGAGTTGGGCACCGGCTGTCTCGAACCAGCCCTCTGGTATCTCGCCCGAGGGGATCCCTGTCATCTCGTCAAGGACGAATAGCCCGAAACGCGCAAAGTCGCGCGGGGTCGCCTGAATGCAACAACCGGCAAGCTCAACGCCGTCCGGGTCTATCATCCACGTGGCTTTCTGCTGCATGCCATAGGGACGCCATATGGTTTCGGAAAGATAGTCCGCGAGGGGACGCTCGACCGCGCGGCTGACGATTAGGCCGATCAATCCGGTCTCAGAGCTATTGTAATAGAACTGCTCACCGGGTTCTGATCGGCGTCCGAGTGTGCTCAAATAACTTATGAGCTGGGGGACGCCCTCTTCCGGCACATGATCATTCAAAGACCGGACATCGGAGTCCGGATCCCCATAGTCTTCATCCCAATCGACGCCGGACGTCATTTTGAGGATGTCCTCTACGGTGGGGCCATCATAGGCTGTCCCGATGAATTCCGGGACATATTTGGTGACTGGGTCATCAAGGCTCTCAATGTAGCCATCCTGCAGCGCGGCCCCCGCGAGCGTGGACGTCAGGGATTTACCGACAGAAAAGCTCGTCCAGCGTTTGTTGGGGCGAAAGTCGAGGCCATATCGTTCATAGCGGATTCTGCCGTCATGAATAATGATCAAAGCTGCAGCGCGCTGCTTCTCAAAGTAGGCATCCATATCGAGATCGATCTGCAGCGGTTCGCCTTCCGGTAGCAGTTTTACATCGCCTCCGGCATCGATGTCGCGAGACCGCATGATCCACGGTGCTGCATCGAGCAGGCGGAATGCAATATCACGCTGGTTCAGCGTGAACGCGAATACGTCGTTTCCTTTCGGCATATCTCGCAGGGCCGCGCGATAGTCCGGCCCTATCGCCCACCAGATTACGGCCAGAAGTGCGATCAGCCCTGCTGCACCGTAACCGAGGATCTTCAGCATCTCACCTACTCCGCGGCCCACATGACGCCAGCTCTTTAGCCAGCGTCATGCATTATTCGCGTTTGCATTTTTTTCTATTCGGCAGCGAGTGCGTGCGTCGGATAATGGGTGTCGCGATGCTTCTTGAACTCCTGACGGGCAATTGACCGGCAATGTACCTCATCCGGACCATCGGCGAAGCGCAGCGTACGGATATTTGCGTAAGCACGCGCGAGACCAAAGTCGGTTGTAACGCCAGCGCCGCCGTGGGCCTGCATCGCATCGTCGATGATATCAAGAGCCATGGTCGGTGCCGCCACTTTAATCATTGCGATCTCATTGCGGGCTTCCTTGTTGCCGACAGTATCCATCATGTAGGCCGCTTTCAGGGTCAGCAAGCGTGTCATCTCGATGTTTGTCCGTGCCCAGCCGATACGCTGTTCCCAGACTGAATGCTCTCCGATTTTCTTACCGAAGGCTTCTCTGGTCAGCAGGCGCTTGCACATCTTCTCAAGTGCGACTTCGGCAGCACCAATCGTCCGCATGCAGTGATGGATGCGGCCAGGCCCTAGACGGCCCTGCGCGATTTCAAATCCCCTGCCCTCGCCAAGCAACATATTTGACGCGGGAACCCGAACATTTTCGAGAAGCACCTCGGCATGGCCATGCGGCGCATCATCGAAGCCAAAGACTGGCAGCATACGGAGGATCTTGATACCGGGCGTGTCCATAGGAACGAGAATCTGGCTTTGCTGCTTATGGCGTTCGGCGCTCGGATCAGTCTTGCCCATAACGATGGCAACTTCACAGCGGGGGTCGCCAACGCCCGAAGACCACCACTTGCGTCCGTTGATGACGTATTCATCGCCATCGCGCTCGATCCGTGTCTGAACATTGGTGGCGTCGGATGAGGCGACGAGTGGTTCTGTCATAAGGAAGGCTGACCGGATCTTCCCTTCGAGGAGCGGCTTCATCCAGCGCTCTTTCTGTTCCGGCGTGCCGTAGCGGTGGAAGACTTCCATATTGCCTGTATCTGGTGCGGCGCAGTTGAATACTTCCGAGGACCACCCGACGCGGCCCATGATCTCTGCGAGCGGCGCATACTCGGCATTTGTCAGGCCTGCGCCCTGATAAATGCCGTCATCATGGTCTGCATTAGGCGGGAGGAACATGTTCCAAAGACCTTCGGCCTTCGCCTTCTCTTTCAGCTCTTCAACGATAGGCGGTATCGTCCAGCGGTCCTCTGCTTCCTCGTGCTGGCGATCATATGTCTCAACATTGGGATAGACGTACTCGTCCATAAAGGCGCTGACGCGATCAATCCATTCTTGTGTCTTTGCGCTATAGTCGAAAATCATCGTGGTTCTCCCTGCTCGGTCGCATTATTTTGTCAGATTCCACTTTAGAGGACTGATTGCTGACCGTGAAGGCGAAATCGGGTGCGACGTAGCGTCAAGCAGACAGGAGATGGGCGGAGATATCCTTCGGGAGATGTCCCTGGCGCGCTTTATCGATGGCGGCAAACACCATCAGATGTGTAAAGGCGTCGGTGATATCGCCCGCGCGCAGGCGTTCTACCACATTGGAAAAGGGCACGCGCTCTACAGAGAGTGCCTCGCTCGGTTCAGGAGCCGCGGGCCCGGGCGTTAGATCCCAAGCCAAATAGCCATATGCAACTTCATCGGTGACCGAGTTGGAAAGCTGCCATTCGCCCAGGAGCAAATAATTGACGGCATCGAGGCCCGTTTCTTCCTTAAGTTCACGGGCTGCTGAAACTTGTGGATCGACTCCCATCTTTCCACCACCCTCGGGTAATTCCCAGCTGTAGGCATCGAACGGAAACCGGTGCTGGCCGACAAGCCACGTGTACCCTTCGCTATCGATGGGGAGAATTCCTGTCGCGAGGTTGGCGATGCGAACGACACCGTAAATACCCGGTGACCCATCTGGATGGGTGACATCGCTGGTTTCAAGTCGCAGCCACGGATTTTCGTGGTTGGTTCGGGTGTTGTGGACGATCCACGGGCCGACAGTCTTTTTGGTCATGGCCACCCTCTAGAGCGAGTTACTGGCGAAAGCGAGCGTTCATGCGTAGAAGCGTGCCGAGGAAAGGACGCACGCTTGAGCTTTTTAACCGGCATTCTGATTGTCGCAACAACCCTCGCCTCGTCCTTCATCTCGGGAATTTTCGGGATGGCGGGCGGCATGATCTTGATGGGTGTGCTTGTTGCCTTGGTGCCGGTCGCAACTGCGATGATTACCCACGGTGCCATTATGATG
>JBCCIW010000155.1:0-7749 GCA_039028055.1 Pseudomonadota bacterium
CTCCTGATCGCGACGGATTGGGGCGGCGACGGATCTACACTCACTGAGTCCGGCTATCCATCCGTTGTGAAGCGCTGGACGCGCGGCACATTGCTCGAGGACGCCGAAACGCTTGTGACCGGTGAAAAGACAGATGTGGGCGTCTGGCCGTTCACGCTGGAACTGGAAGACGGTCGACGCCTCCAGGGCGCGGTGGAATCCGATACGTTTTTCACATCAAAGTATTTCCTGATCGGCACGGATAATGAGCTTACCCAGCTGCCCGTACCGCCGAAATCCAGCCCGAATTCGATTTTCGAAGGTCAATTGCTGGTCGCCCTGCAGCAGGATTGGACACCCGAGGGTATGGAGACGGAATTCCAGTCGGGTGACCTCGTGGCATTTGACTTTGATGCCTGGCTGGACACCGGCGATGCCCCGCAAGTCGAAACGGTATTCCGGCCCGGTCCGCGTCAGAGTTTCGAAGGCGTTTCCAAATCCGGCGATACCGCGTTGATGTCGATCAATGACAATGTCGTTGGAAAGGTACTTCGTCTTGAACGCAGTGAAGACGGTTGGACAATGACGCCGCTGGATTTGCCGGGATCCGGACAGGTGAACCTCGCCTTTGCCAGCGACCGAACGTCGATTGCCTTCTTCAACTACGAGGATTTTCTCACGCCGGCATCGCTTCTGTCTTATGACTCGGCGACGGATGAAATGACTCCCCTGAAATCCGTTCCGGCGAAATTCGATGCGAGCGGTTTGAAAGTCGAGCAATTCGAGGCGACGTCCACCGATGGAACGGGAATTCCCTATTTCATTGTCCACAGCGAAGATATTCCGCTCGACGGATCGACGCCAACGGTTCTCTACGGCTATGGGGGCTTTCAGGTTCCCCTCACGCCTGGTTACGCGCCGGTCACCGGCAGGCTCTGGCTCGAGCAGGGTGGGGCCTATGTCGTGGCGAACATTCGCGGCGGCGGTGAGTTCGGGCCGGACTGGCACCAGGCAGGGCTCAAGACCAAACGTCAGACAATCTATGACGACTTCATTGCCGTTGCAGAAGATCTCGTTGCGAAAGGCATTACCAGCCCGGATCATCTCGGGATCATGGGCGGCTCCAATGGCGGCTTGCTCATGGGCGTGATGCTGAATCAGAGACCCGATCTCTGGAACGCCGTTGTGGTTCAAGTCCCGCTACTCGACATGTTGCGGTACCATTTGCTGCTTGCCGGTGCCTCTTGGGTTGATGAGTACGGGTCTCCGGATGATCCTGAGGAGCGGGCCTTCCTCGAGACGATTTCGCCGTACCATAATTTCAGTGTCGAGACGGACTATCCCACACCATTCTTTGTTACTTCTACCAAGGATGACCGGGTTCACCCGGGCCATGCGCGGAAGATGGCGAAACTGTTCGAAGATGCTGACAAGCCATTCTACTATTATGAGAATATTGATGGTGGGCACTCTGCTGCGGCCAATCAGGTCGAGCGGGCCCGGCGTGTCGCGCTTGAATACACCTATCTGATGCAGCAATTGGTGGACGGCACGTCCAGTGATGACGGTGGAGCAGCGGTCGGCGGGGGCGGATGAGCCGATGCCTGTGAATTACGTTTCTACGGAAGAAGCCATCGCTGACGACGGTCTGCGCATGGTTGTCGTGGGGAACGTGCCGAGCCCTTGGGGTGAGGCCGCCAAGGGCATCTTTCACATGAAGGAGGTCGACTGGTCAGCGGTGCGCCTCGCCTATGATGATCCCGCTCAAACCAAGTGGGCTGGCGGTCAGAGCGGCCCGGTCGTCGTCTATAATGATGAAGGCCCTCGATCGGGCTGGGCTGAAATTCTCCTTTTGGCGGAGCGGTTGGTGCCGGAGCCAGCTCTTATTCCGGGCGATTTTGGCGATCGCGCGCTGATGTTCGGCCTTTGTCACGAGTTACTTGGCGAACAAGGGCTCGCCTGGTCCCGCCGGCTCCAGCAGATCCATGTCGGCCTGTCGGGCGAGGGTGGGTTCGATACGCGCGTCGCTCATTACCTCGCCGGGAAGTATGGGCATACGCCGGAGCTTGGTGACGCGGCAGCGACGAGAACGATATCCCTTTTGGGTCTTTTTTCAGATCGCCTGAAGTCGCAGCGGTCTGAAGGCAGCGAGTACTATATCGGCGAGCAACCTTCGGCGGTTGATGTCTATAGTGCGACGGTGATGGCACTTTTTGCGCCCTTGTCGGAAGAGCACTGCGCGATGAATCCAACGACGCGGGAGGCTTTCGAGAGTATAGACGATGCCACGCGGGCCGCTCTTGATCCTGTTCTGATCGCCCATCGCGACATGATTTACGAGCGGCATCTGGAATTGCCGTTGTCTCTTTAGGGCCGGTGTCCAGTAGCGGCGTCTCCGCGGATATGTCGTTTGTGCAAGGCGTACGATTGGCAAGCCCTTCGGACGGCCTGGCTCTTTCGGCGATCTATGCTCCAATCGTAGAGACGACGGCCACATCGTTTGAAACCGCTGTGCCGGATGCTGAAGAAATGGCGCGGCGCGTCAGTGACACGCTCAAAACGCATCCATGGCTCGTATACGAAGATGAAATAGGTGTGATGGGCTACGCCTATGGCTGCGAACATCGGAGCCGATCGGCCTATCGCTGGTCCTGTGATGTGAGCGTCTATGTGGATGCGCGTGCGAGGGGCATGGGCATTGGTCGTAGATTGTATGGCGCGCTTCTGCCGCTGCTGAAGCGTCAGGGCTTTGTGCGTGCCCACGCCGGGATTGTCTTGCCAAACGAGGCCAGCGTAGCGCTGCATGAGGCCTCCGGATTCGGGCCTGTCGGCGTCTATCAGAACGTCGGTTTCAAGTTTGGCTGCTGGCACGATGTCGGTTGGTGGGCGATGACGTTGAATAGACCAGAGGAAAATCCCCGAGAGCCGATTCCCTGGGCCGAGTTCTTGTAATTCCGTCATTTAAACATTATTGTTATTCGATAAGGACGGAGTGGATCACCATGCATGCAGAAATCGTTCGCCTGACGGGCTCGGAAGTCGACATCAAAATCGTCAACAAGGATCAGATGCATGTTCTGCAATGGCGGCGGCGCTTCCTGGCGGATGAAGTTCTACTGGATGGTAAGTCGCAGGCCGTAAGCTACGGTTTCCTGGGCCGCGAGAAAGTCTACGGCCTCATCTTCGGCCGGGATGATAATGGCGACGGAGGTGAACGGGTCATGCTGATCGTTGATCCGCGCCAACAGGCCAACTGGTCGGGCATGGAAAGTTCAAGGATCAGTGGTGTGCGCCTCGAGCGGTCGGATGGCCCGCTGTTCTCCTATGGAACACTTGATCCGAAGTCGATGGAAAAGCCTGCCACCTTCGCCGAATGGATGAAGAAAAATATGGGTATGGAGTGGTAGAAGACGCAAAACACCAACCGCGCCAAAACTTGGTGTGTTTGTTGGTGTGAATTCCCATACGAAAACGCCCCGGCCAGATGGTCGGGGCGTTTCGCTCAGGAGGACTAGAAGGTTCTCTTCTAGCTTGCGAATTCCGGATAGGCTTCGAGGCCGACTTCCGTCTTGTCGAGCCCTTCAATTTCTTCTTCTTCGGAGATCCGGACGCCGACGGTCACTTTCAGTGCCGTCCAGACGATGAAGGAGAGTACGCTTACAACAACCCCGGTCAGGACGATGCCGACAAGTTGCCCGACATAGCTCGGATCACCCGCCTCATTCGGCATGATGTTGTTGCCATAGGATGCCGCCACAACGAGCGTACCCCAGATGCCGCAGACAAGGTGAGCCGGGATCGCGCCGACCACATCGTCAATCTTGAATTTGTCCAGCAGAGGCACTGTCAGGACCACAAGCACGCCGCCGACCGCTCCGATGAGCACTGATGCGCCCATGCTCGGTGCCAGTGGTTCTGCCGTGATCGAAACGAGGCCGCCAATGGCTCCATTGAAAGCCATGGTGGCGTCCACCTTGCCACCATAGAGGATGCTCGTGAGCACCATTGCTGCGAGGACGCCCCCCACCGCAGCCATGTTTGTATTCGCGAAGATTTTCGAAACAGCGTTGATGTCATCAAACGTGCCCGCCGCCAGTTGTGACGCGCCGTTGAAGCCGAACCAGCCGAACCAGAGGATGAATGTTCCGAGCGCGGCCAATGGAATGTTTGATCCCGGCATAGGATTGATCTGCTTGCCGAAATACTTGCCGGTACGTGGGCCGATCACAATCGCGCCGATGAGTGCTGCCCAGCCGCCGGTGGAGTGGACCAGAGTCGATCCAGCGAAATCGGAGAAAGCCCATTCGCTGTCGAGGTAGCCGCCGCCCCATTCCCAGCTCGCGACGATCGGGTAAATAAATGCTGTCAAAACAGCGGTGAAGGCGAGGAATGACCAGAGTTTCACCCGCTCTGCCACGGTACCTGACACAATGGACGCTGCGGTCGCGACGAACACCATCTGGAAGAACCAGTCAGAACTTGCTGCGTAGCCTGTATCGAGAGACTCTTCTGGAGCCCAGATAAAGGCGGGTACACCGACCAGACCGCCGAACAGCGTCTCGCCCGGATATGCCATATTGTATCCGACCAGCCAGAACATCAGACCGGCGACGGAAAATAGCGCGACGTTTTTCATGGACTGCATGGCCGCATTCTTTGAACGCACGAGGCCTGCCTCGAGGCAGCAGAAGCCAGCGGCCATGAACATCACGATCAAACCGCCAATAAGGAACAGGTAGCTGTTATCCACGTAACCTGACGCCTGCGCTTCTAGAGCCGCCAGGCGTTCTTCAACGCTGGCATCCTGCGCCCACGCGCTCGCGTTCAACATTGCCATTGCTGACAGGCCTAAGCCGCCAACGCGAAACAAGGTGCTAGGTAATTTTCCCATCCCGTCGATTTCCCTTCATTATGGGTCCGGCAACCCCGCCAGCCCGAGCTGCCCAGAACATGGCCTATAGATGCGCGTCTCTCACGCACCAGACCTGCAGGTCACTGGCATTGCCTGAGCCTTGACCAATGCACGGGCATTTGAGCCGTGAATCGCACAAAGCTTTGTCAGCGACGAATGGGCCAACATGAAAAACCGGGTCCAGAACATTCTGGACCCGGCATGTGTTCGCGTTGAAATCTAAGCCTATTCCCCTGCGATAAGGGTAAGTCCTTCAATGTCTTCTGGGTTCGCCGATTCGTTTCGCAATGCGCGGGGGAAGTATTCCAGGTGGAGATGTGGCCCGGTAGCGCGTCCCGATGCGCCGACTTCGCCAATCGGATCTCCAGCCGCCAGTTTGTCACCGACATTGACATTGTATGACTGCAATTGCGCGAATCTGAGGCGATCCTTGTTGGCCTCCAACTCAACCTCGACGATAAGGCCGTAGCCGCGACGTTCGCCTGTCGTGACCACTTCTCCAGCTGCGGGCAGGATCACTTGCGTGCCATAAGGTGCACCAATGTCCGTGCCGCTGTGAAAAGCCGGTTCCTTGGTGATTGGATGGGTGCGCTCGCCATAGCTGCTGGTTATCCTGGCGTCCGGATGATCGATAATGGCAGCCACAAAGGTGGGTGCCGCACTTTCAGTTATTCGGTCTTCGATAAGGCCCTGTGCTAGGGCGAGCGGGACCGCCGCTGCGGCAAATACAAGGCCGCCGAAGAATTTTGTCTTTGCAGTTTTCCGTTTCGGTTCCGTTATTACGCTACTAATCCGCATAGTTAAGGTCCTTTTGGGGTTGGAAAAAAGTGTTGCGACCGGAAGCGATGTTATAGGTCGCGATGAACGGGCCGTTTCGACAAGGGTCCGCGCGTAGCGAAGTGCATCGCCTTGTCTTCGAACCGTTTCTGCATCACAGACAGCTTCTCTCCACTGATCGAGTCTCGTGCGGGCCAACCAGGCAAACGGAGAGAACCAGATGAGATCAGCGACCATCCGTTCCAGGGTGCGCGTATAGAGATCACCTCTCGCGATGTGCATACATTCATGGACGAGCACGAAGTCCAACCCCTCGCTGTTGAGGCTGGACGGCGTCAAATAGAGCCGTGGCTTAAGTAGACCGCAAACAAATGGGGAGTGGTTTGTATCTATGCCAAAGGCCGAGGGTGGTTTGGCTAGACCCGTTGTTTTGGCGGCTCGAGCGAGCCGCGTGCTCAACTCTGGATCGTTCAGTGGAAAGCTCTGTGATTGAAGTTGGATCAGCCAGATTCGGCTTCCGAGAGCTGCCCCGGCCCTCACGATCCAGCCGACGACGAGAACTGCCGCGATAACCTCAGACGCTATAGAGTCCGGTTTGCCCGTGGACTCTATTACTGCATTTGCCACCCTATCTCCGGCTGACATAGCGGGGTGGAATTCGACAAGATCTGGCCACGGCAACGGTGTGGCGACGCTACCTACGGTGCCCGGCATCAGCCAATTTAACCCGTAAACCAGCCAGGGAAGAACCATCAGAACGGCGCAGGCTCGCCAGAGTGCTTGTGCTCCGTGGGCCGTCATGTCTTTTCGGGTGAGGATCTCCGTCACACCTGCTAGCAGGCCCGTCCAGATGACGGAGCAAACCACGAATTCGATCAGGGTCATGATTCATCATCCTTTTCAGCAGCGTTGATAATGGCGTCTAGGGCATCGAGTTCGTCGTCACTCAGGTGCGGACTATCGGCGAACAATGACGCCGGTAAATGGCCGTCCATATTCAGCACCTTCCGTGCAAGCGTTCGTACGATACCGCCCAGAGTTTCAACGCGATCCAGACTTGCCGCGTAAATTGCGAGGCCGTGCATGTCTTTTCTCTCAAGCCATCCCTTGGTCTCCATTCTGGCTATGAGAGTCCGAGTGGTCGAAGGTTTCCACCCGAACTGCGGGCCCACACCATTGTGAATCTCTCGGGCGCTTTGATCACCATGGACCCAGAGGTGTTTGAGAATTTCGAGTTCGGTTGCGCTTGGTTCAGCCATGATTAGTCTCCGTAGCTTATACGCTACTTATGTAGCGTATCGGAGTCAACTGTAGCTGTTTGACCGATCGTTTCCTTGCCAAAACGTTCTCGTTTTGACACTGTTTACGCGGAGCTTATCCACAGGGGTGCTGGCCACTGTTTATTGGCTTAAGCATTACGATACCTGTGGAGTTAATCAGCGTGGCTGGCGTAAAATGAAACTGACGAGCGGTATCATTATCGGTTTGGGCGTCGCCGTCGCTATTATCTTCATTGTCGAGAGCATTGGGCACGCGCTCTTCCCAGCCCCTGCGGGACTGGTTCTTTCAAGTGTTTCCGGTATTCATGTGGGGGAGGAGGGGCTGCCTCTTGGCATGCAAATCACCGACGTCCTCGCCTGGACGCTCGGAATATTCGGGGGCGGTCTTGTTGGGGGCATCGTGGCCGGCCGTCGGGCGATTATTTCCTGGATTGTTGCGCCCATTATCCTCTGCCTCGCAGCGTTGTCCTTCGGTCGACTGCCATATGAGGAATGGCTTGTTCAGGCTGCGCTGGGGCTTATCTTTGTCGCGGCCGGCCTGGCGAGCTACTACGCGCGCGAACTTCCAAATTTGCGATAAATTCTGAACAGCCGTTTCACCGCCGGTAAAGGTAAACAGCGTACCCTGTTCTCATGTACCGGCAGAGTGTGGCTTTCCTTATTGCGCTATACGCTATTGGCTTCGCATTTGTAGCGTTGGCAGCCCTGCGCTGGCCGTCGCTTCTGATGCTGGGAACGGCGTTTGCGTACACTGGAAATCCCATCACTGAGATCCATACAGCGATCAGCTGGCGCGAGGTC
>JBCCIW010000156.1:0-7737 GCA_039028055.1 Pseudomonadota bacterium
CGATGCTGGCGCAGCGACCGACGATCTTGTCCCCCGACTTCGCCAGCCAGAGTGCAATATCCATGTGGTCGAGGCCCGGATTTTTCTTCGGATTGAACCGGTCGTTTTGAAGAAATCGTAGCGGTGGTCGCCAGGTCGGGTCGCCGCGATAGAGGCGATAGGGGAGTTCGACAAAAGCGCGGCGCGATTTGGCGTCTGTTGCCTCGACAATAGTAATGGGAGCAGCCATGGCCACTGGCTGCCCCTATCGAACTTGTTTGTCCAGACTTGTAGTGTCCTGCCCGGTGCAGTTTACGCAGCGCGCGATTGTTCAGTATCGGAGGACTCTGGCGTGTCGTCGCGGCGCGCTTTGCGCTCGGCTTCTTCCGTTGCAAGCCGCACCCATGGGTATTTTTCCGCAACTTCCATCGTGTAGCCAATATTCCGAGCCGTCGGACTACGCTTCCGGGCCGCTGCGTTTGGATAGTACGATCCAAGCAGATCATCGAGCCAGAAAGCCGTAATGGAATAGTTGCCGCTCTCGTCGTGGAAATGATGCAGAAGGTGCGCCCGCTTCACGTGGCCGAGGAAACGTCCGAGCCGCGTGTCGGGCTTTGGCATAAACCCGAGATGCTGAATGCAATGAACATACTCATAGAACATTGTCATGAAGATGCCTGACGCGATTGCCATGGCGGCACCACCCGGACCTGCAATCAGATAACCGATCGGTCCATAGATAAGGGCAATCGGCGGAAGGGTCGTGTGCAAGCCGCCAAACAACACGGCGAGCTCGTTCGGCCGTTGGTGATGATCATAATGGGTCCGCTTCCACAGCTTTGCCGTGAACTTGAACTTCATCAGGATATCGGAGTGAAGAATAAAGCGGTGCGTGATGTACCAGATCACCGGGTGCCCAATAATGGCGGTGCTGAAAGCCAGCAACATCATCAGGGTTGACCCACCATAATAAATAGCCGCACCGAAAGCGGTCGCCATTAGCATCAGATAGATCTGCACGCCCGGATAGGTAAAATATGCCCTGTTCAGTTCTTTAATACCCATGCGATTCAATAGGTATTGCTGGTTTCCCCAGGCTTTGAAACTCATAAACATTCTGGTTCGATCCCGAAATACTCAGCGGCCTTCCCGCGCAACAAACTCCCATATAGGGCGAAAAACTGCGAATGTCTCGCACACAATGGCATGCGAAGTGTCGCACATTTTCGCGAGTTGGTTTTTTGCAACATACCGGCGACCCCCGGGGTCAACTCTCGCGCAGATTCAGCTCGATATCTGCGCCGAATTCTCCTGCTTCAAAGGACGCTTCCCGGAATCGGGGCTTTCGTAGTCGCAGCCGGGGATTTGTGGACAGCGCAAAGGGTTCTTTCGGCAGTCGATTCCACTTCTTGTCGAGCTTTCGATCGCCGTCCTGGTCATGATACGAGGCCACAGCGTAGGTTCCCGGTCCGTCAATGTTCAGGCAAACGGTTTGCGGGCCCTCTTCGGCGGCCACCCGCGCACGGGCAATTCGCCCCTCCCTGGATAGGAAGTTCCCGGGATCATTCCTGTAAATTTCAACCAGTAGAATCCCATATGGCTCGACCCCGTTCACCGTCGCGCGGATCTGCGGGATACTCGCATCGCAAGCGTCGGCTTCATCGCCGGGTCTGAGGTCCAGTTCTTCCACGTCCGAGCCGGTCTCTGTATCGGCGCTCGCAACAATAACGGTTCCGCAAAAAAGTACCGCTAGAATAGATATGGCAATTGAATTCAGCGGGGTCCGTAAAAACATGTCTATGTCCCATTCCTGTTTTGCGCATTCGTGCGGTAGTCAGAACCATATGGGCAGTTTATCACTCGGCTTAAGGCCACTTCGCGTGAAAAGGCAGTAATGCGCCGTCTGGATATTTATCTTCTGAAACAATGTGTTCAGGTTGTGGCAGGGTTGACCGCTCTGGCGCTGGCCGTGCTGTTGCTGGAGCGGCTTTTGCGGATTTTCGAACTGGTGTCTAACACCTCGGATACGATGGGGGCTGCGGCCCGTATGCTGCTAGCCTTGATTCCCTACTATCTCAGCCTTGCTATTCCGGTTGCGCTTTTTCTCGGCGTCCTGATCACTGTCGATCGCGTAAGTCGAACAGGCGAATTGTCAGCCTCGCTGGCCGCAGGCGTGTCACTCTTTCAGGTCGCCAGGCCATTTTTGATCATCGCGGGCAGTCTCGCCTTTCTCAGTTTCCTCGTTATGGGCTTTCTAAATCCACTCGGGCGATACGATTTCCGGGCGACCGAGCATCGTGTGCAGCAATCGTCTTTCGAGGCCGCCTTCCAGGAAGGAAAGTTCGCGCAAATTGGCGAGCGGGTATTCTGGACGGAGGATCGCTCGGGCGGCGACCAGCTGGGGCAGGTCTTCATTCTCGAAGAAGCCCACGAAGACATAAACGCCCGTTTGACCACTGCGCCATCTGGCCGGATTGGCCGGGGCGTCCTCGAGGACGAGACTCGCATTACCTTGAATAACGGCCAGGCCATAACCTTCTCGCCGGGGCGGACAGTGGTCGAACGCCTCGACTTCGACCGCTCGGACTGGAACGTTGAGGGTGATGTTCTGTCCTTCAGGGCCCGCGGCGATGACGAGCGCGAATTGACACTGCCCGAGCTGATACAAGAGGCACGCGGGCGGGGAAACCGCATCGTTGAGCCCCACGTCGCATCGTCTGCTGCCCATGCCCAACTTGGCAGATCTTTGATCCTTGTATTCCTGCCCCTCATCGCGCTTCCGATGGGGCTAGGCTACGGACGCTCGTTTCAGTCTACGGGCATTGCCGTAGGCCTTGTATTCCTGCTGCTCTCTCAGAAATCCCTCGAAATGGGTCAGACTTTGGCAGCCAACGGCCAGATTGAGCCGTGGCTTGGCACTTGGCCGGTGGTTGGTGGCGTCGCGCTGATCGGTCTCGTCCTGTTTCTGAGAAGCGCGCTGCTGGTAGCGACTCCCCCCCTGATGCTTCTCTCCTTCGACCTGGAGAAGACCGTTCGTCAAATCGTGTCCTCGGTCGGCGCGCGCGTGAGATCCGTCATGTCTGCGGGGAACTCCTAGATCATGTTGCGGCTTGGGATCTATGTCAGCCGGATTTTCCTCGCCCGGTGGGCAGTGACCGCGTTCGGGATGGTATTGCTCACAGGCTTACTCGATTCCCTTGCCAACGCGTCTGAGATCTCCTCCAGCGGCATGGAAGGCGGAGCGATGCGCTACCTCCAGCTTCGTCTGCCAATCATCTTCGATCAGGTCTTCCTCTTCACCTTGGCGTTGGCTCTTTTGCTGACCTACGTATCGCTCATCCGGCGCAATGAACTGGTGGCGCTTCAGAGCATGGGGCTTTCCGTGATTGCCCAGATCCGCGCGCTGGCACCGGCCGTGCTCGGCGTGGCCCTGTTTGCCGTATACATCATTGATCGCGGTGTTCCGCCCTCCGTGCAGGCGTTGAATGACGTCGGCATAGGAGAATATGGCGGGCAGATATTCGACGACGGCGACAAGCTCTGGCTGAACGACAAAGGACTGTTCGTTGCAATTGAAGGCCGCGACGGCCTCGACGCGCTCACCGGACTGACCTTCTTCCAGCGCGATGGCGACGGCCACGTAGAGGGCGTGACATGGGCTGAACGAGCCGAGTTTCGGGGCGACCACTGGTCACTCGAAGGGACAGAAGCGCTGCTGGTGGAAGGGGCGGGGCCGGTTCAAAATCCGCTCCCGCGATGGGACACCGAACAAACGCCGCTCGTAATCGACAAGCTGGCCGCTGAACCACGCGATTTATCCATGAAAGACCTCCGCGAACTCGCCGCACTGCGCGGGTCCGGAAGTCGCCCGTCGGCCGCCTATCAGGTCTGGCACCTCGCGCGCCTGAGCCTGCCATTCTCCGCTCTTGCACTTCTGATCATTTCCGCACCGATCATGCAGCGCCTCGGGCGACGAGACTCCGGCACCGGCGGTCTGATCATCGGCGTCGGGATAACATTCCTCTTCATGATCGTTGACGGCATCGCAAAAACCATGGGCGCTGCGGGTGCCCTTCCCGTGTTTCCTGCCGCACTGTTCTTTTCAGTTATGCTGGCAGGTCTGGGCCTCTACATATGGGTCCGTCAGGAGGAGCTCGGATGACCAGCCGGTTCGGCCTGATCTCGAACCCGCTCAGTCATTCAGTGTCACAGCGCGGGTCGCACCTCGAAATCGTTGCAGAGCGCGAGCCAGATACGGACTTCCATTCGCTTGATAACTTCGACAAGCTTTCTGAGATCATGCGCGAACTTGCAGACACGGGCGTTGAAGCAATCTTCGTTGAGGGCGGAGATGGCACGGCAATGGCGGTCCTGACGGAACTGCTCTCCGGCCGATCGGGGCTTCCCACGAGCACGCCCATCGCACTCCTTCCCGGTGGCATGACCAACACGGCGGCCAAGGCAATGGGGTTGCATCGCGCCGGCAAGGGCGGGATCCGCGCCATCATGGCATCCTTGCGCGGCGGTGACGCCGACAGCCATAAGACCCTGATGCCACTCCTCCAGGTCAGCCTCTCCAAGGACGGCCAACCGCTTTACGGATTCTTCCTGTCCACCGGAGCCGTCCCCCACGGTATTCGCTATTGCCGCCGGGAGCTACACACCCGTGGTGCTGAAGGATCCCTTGCCGTTGGACTGACACTCGTCCGCCTCGTATTTGGTCCACGCGGGCCCGATGGGAACGAAGTGATGCGCCCGACAGATCTGACATGCGAGTCGACGGCGTTCCATGCAGCAGGGTCACACCTTTTCACGCTGGCCACCACGCTCCCCCAGCTCAATCTCGGCCTTGATCCGTTCTGGGGTAAGGAAGAGCAGGCACCACTTCGGTTCACCCATGCCCGGTGGCCTGCCAATGGCCTGATCCGAGCGCTATTGGGTATACTGGCCGGTGGGCCCGAAAATATGATGCGGAAGCGTGGTATGGAGAGCTTCAACATAAACGAGGCGCTCCTGAAATATTCAGGGGATCTTGTGCTCGACGGCGAGTTTCTGACCGCGCCGCCATCTGGCAAGGTGAAAGTATCGACCACCGAACCGCTGGTGTTTTTGAGATGACTGCGGCGACCCCTTCCCGGCGCTTCGCAGACGTCAGGGCCGTGATCGAGGCGGAGCAATCCGTAGACCCTCCAGTGCGCGCCCTCGAAATGGCCAACGTGATCCGCGCCCATCACGGAGACTGCGTCAAAGGTTTTGTCTTCTACGGGTCCGGTCTTCGCGAGGCGGACAACCCTCAGAAGATGCTGGACTATTACGTCCTCGTGGATCGCTATCGGTCAGTCCACAAAGGGTTCGGTATCAAGGCTCTGGCGAGCTTGCTGCTGCCGCCAAGCGTTCACTATCTCGAGGCGACAGATAGTGCGGGGCAGTTCATGTCATCAAAATACTCCATTGTATCGATGAGCGCATTTGTCCGCAGGGCGAGCGGCGGCGCGCAAGAACCGATGATCTGGGGCCGGTTTTCGCAGCCCTGCTTGATCATGGCCTGCGAGAGTGAAGACGTGCGCGGGAATCTGATTGATGCGCTCGCTCAAGCCGTTATCCACTTTGCCGATCAGGCGCGCCCATTGATGGATGGACGGATCAGCCCCCGGACATTCTGGTCGAGGGCCCTCGCCGAAAGCTACAGAACCGAGCTTCGAGCAGAGCGCCCGTTGGAACGTGCCACCGAAATCGTCGAGCGTTTTGGCGAGCGCTACGACGCTTTGGGCGTCACTGCCATCGGTGCAGCAGACAGTGACGGTCTTGTGGATCTCGGCAGTGTCGACAGGTCGGGTCGCATGCGCGCGCAGATCAGCTGGGCACTTCGGCGCTGGGTTGGAAAACCGGCGACCGCATTGCGCGTCCTGAAGGCGGGATTCACCTTCGATGGCGGGCTCGACTATGTTCTCCACAAGCTGAAGAGCCATTCCGGCGTCACAATCCCGGTGACCGAACACCAGCGCCGCCACCCCATACTCTGGTCGCCGATCCTTGCCTGGCGTCTCTGGCGCCGGGGGGCATTTCGTTAGGCTGCGACAAGTTTGTGGTAGATCGCCTGTCTCGCTCACAGTAGTGTGAGCGGGATGTTATCGCGCGTGTGTTTCATACTTCGGCATCTTGCAGCTGCGCTCGCTCTGGTGGGTTACCTTGCCCATGGCGGGCAGGCTCACTTGGCGTTCTCCGAAGGCGAAACGGTGTCCATCATGATGTGCGGACAGGGCGGGAATAGGACAATTGAACTGGACTTTGGGGAGACCTCTCCACCCGAGGACACGAAATCCGAGCATTGTGGGGATTGCACGCACCCACCAGATGCGGCTCATACAGCATCGGAAAACACTGCCTGCTCAGCCATGCTCCCGGTGCGCGTTTTACTAAAGCGTCAGAGTGAACCTGTTCATCCTGGCGGCCCTTTGTGGCCCGGCGCACCACCAAACGGACCGCCGACACTCACTTGAACTCAATCCCGCACGCCCGACGACGGGCCAAGGCAATTTTGACGTCAAGTGAGACAATCAATGAAACGTATTCTTGTATGCGCAGCCGCCGTGGCTGTGTCCTTAACGCCGTCCGCACTGGCCGACGGAAGCACGGCCTCGGACCACGCCCCGATCGGCGTGATGGCCGACCACCGCCACGAGAAAGGGGAGGTGATGCTCTCCTACCGCTACATGCGGATGGAGATGGATGGGTCCCGTATCGGAACGGACTCCGTCACGCCAGAACAGATCGTCACCACGGTTCCGAACCGGTTCTTTGGTACACCCGGACAACCTCCAAACCTCCGTGTCGTGCCAACGAACATGACCATGGAAATGCACATGTTCGGTGCGATGTACGGCGTTACCGACCGTCTGACCCTGATGGGTATGACATCCTATGTGCGAAACGAAATGGACCACATCACCTTTATGGGCCCCATGGGTACAGCAGAGCTCGGCAATTTCACGACAGTAAGTGATGGAATTGGCGACACCATAATCGGTGCGATCTACGGTCTCGACAATGGAAAGAAGCCGCACAGACAGATCAATCTGAATTTCGCCGTCTCGATCCCCACGGGCGAAATCGGACAGGAAGACGACGTCCTGACCCCAATGGGCACAACACCCACCTTGCGCCTGCCATATCCAATGCAGATCGGCTCGGGCACATTTGATCTGAAGCCTGGCATCACCGCGCGTGACCGGTTTGGCGATATCAGCATTGGTGGTCAGCTCATGGGTACCTTCCGCATTGGCGATAACAGTTCGGACTATTCCCGCGGTAATATCGGCGAACTCACCACTTGGGTGGCGTATGAACCGCGTCCATGGGTGTCCCTGTCAGGACGTCTCCTCGGCCGCACCGTTGGCAGGATCGACGGAATTGATCCCCAGATCGTCGCGCCGGTTCAGACCGCGAACCCCGATTTTCAGGGCGGGGAAACCATTGAGGCGCTTTTCGGTGTGAACCTTCTTGGCCAGTCGGGCTATGTCCGCGGCCACCGGCTTGCCTTCGAATTCGGCTTCCCACTTTTTCGTGATTTGAACGGACCGCAACTGGAAACCGATTATATGTTCACCCTGGGTTGGCAAAAGGCATTCTAGAGTGATGCCAATATGAGAGGTTCGAAACAATGTTGAGATATGTCGTCTCTGCCGCCATCTTGGCCGCGCTGCCATTCGGTGCCGTGGCCCACGAGTTCGCCGCGGCTGAAATGAAGATTGATCATCC
>JBCCIW010000157.1:0-7694 GCA_039028055.1 Pseudomonadota bacterium
AGGCAAGGCGGCCTGGGCAGACGAGTCGACCTATCGGATGCTATCGCTTGAAGGCCGCTATGAAGGCCTACCGAAAAACAGGATTGAAATCTGGCTTTAGATCGGAAAAGGCCCAGCAAGCGGAGGGGGAGAACTTGCTGGGCCCGATCCGGTACGGACGTGACTCTTCCGCACCTTTTTATCTTTTCGCTTCAGGTGTTTCAGAAGTTGAAGCGCGCGCCGGCCATTACCAGATTCTGGCGATTTTCGATTTCGAGGGTGCCGGGGAACAAGTCGTTCTCCGTTTCGATGTCATCTGTTCCGCGGAACGCATATTCGACGAAGACATCGAGCTTTTCCGTGGCTTTGAAGGTCGTGCCTGCCTTGAACTGGTATGCAAAGAGGGTCTCGCCATCATCAATGATTGGAACGGCTGAGGGCGCATACTCCACATCAATGTCGGCGATGCCAATACCGACGCCAAGATAAGGCTGAATGAGACCTGTGGTGTTAAAGTCGTAGTACGCATTGGCCATGTAGTAGATGCCATCGATCTCTCCCTGACCGTCTGCAACGAGATCAGCGATGGAAACGCCGAGTGGGTCGGGACTCCCTGCCAACGCTGCTGCGTCGAGTGTGCCGATCGCTCCGCCAGCGAGGGTCACGTCGGTGTGCGTGTCAACGTCCGCATTGGTGAAGCTGATTTCGAAGCCAGCGCGGAAGCCCCGTGGTAGGCGGTAACCGACTTCACCCGCGAATGCGAAACCTGTGTCGAAATCGGTTTCCCATGCGTAATCCGTGCCGGTGGCTACATCGAGTGTCGTGCCATCGCCGAGATTTCCCGTCGTGAATGCACCAGAAACGCCGTCATTATCCGAATCCGTTTGAATATTCACGCCAGCAGCTCCGCTGACATACCAACCTTCCGCAGCTGCCTGGCCAGCTATGAGACCGATCGCAGCAATCGAACAAATAATTTTGGTGGTGACCATACTGTCAGATCCCTCTGTTACTGAGCTCTATGCTCAACGGGGGACATAGCCGCTGGGACACCAAGGTCAATAGTATATATTATGTAATATAGAATACGAATCATACGAATTCGTAATCTCACGTTAATCAAGGCGATAATTATTTTGAAAAAACAGAGCGCTAAGTTGCGGCTGTCAAATGGTTTACAAGAGAGCTCTCTAACAGGCCCGTAAGGGCATCTGCATTGATTTCCGATGTTTCACGGCCGCCGAGTAGATCTTGATGCAGGCTGGCCAGCAAAAGCGGAGAGAAAACGACGAGCGCCAGAGATCTGAGCTCGGTGTCTGAAATATTCCGTTTTGCGGACAGCTGGATCTTTGTCATCACGCTCTTGAGCGATGGCTCCAGCATCTTTTCGAGGTAAGCTTTTCCGATATCGGGGTCCGCCAAGCCTTCTATTATTCCGAAAGCATGAGCGCGGATAAAGCCTCCGTCCTGAATGCCTATTTTGGAGATCGTGAAATAGCTGTTGAGCGCCTCAGCCTCGTTCTCGGAGGGTGCTGCTACCAAATCCCAGATAACCTTTCCCCTGCGTGCCATCTCATCGAGGATGGCGAGGACAGTTCCTTGTCGGTCAACAAAGTAATGGCGGAGGGTTGGCTCGGTTACGCCGCAACTGTGTGCGAATTCGCGTAGACTTGGCCGTCTTATGTCATCTGTCAGTGCGTGCTCTGTTAGCGCTCTCACGAGCTCCTGACGCTTTTCTTCGAAGTCCTTATTGCGGCTGCCAGCTTGCCGAGGCATGGGCGTATCGTCCCCGTTTTATTGTATATTTTTCAATTCGCTCGCCGATTGCTGCCGCAATGTCAAATCACCGATGTTGTGCGCGCTGGTGTTGTAACGCGATAAACCAAATTGCTCGCGCTACTTTTTGAGGACCCGGGGCAGTTTGAAGACGACATCTTCTTCGGTGTGATTGATTTCCTGTACTGTTACGTCATAGCGCTCGCGGCAGGCATCAATCAGGCCCTGAACAAGATCTTCGGGCGCGCTGGCACCAGCTGTAATGCCCAATGTCTGGACATTTCTGAACCATGACCAATCGACATTGTCGACGCTGGCAACGAGACGGGAATCACCTGCGCCCTCGCGCAAGGCAACCTCAACGAGGCGTTTGGAGTTGGACGAGGTTTCAGCACCGATTACGAGGACAAGGTCTGCTGCGCCCATAACCTTAACTGCTTCCTGCCGGTTTGTGGTGGCGTAACAGATGTCCTCTTTGTGGGGGGCTTTGATAGACGGAAAGCGCTCTTGCAGTGTGCGCACAATCTCTTTGGTGTCATCAACCGACAGAGTGGTCTGGGTGAGGAAGGTCAAGTTTTCGGGATCGCGGGGCTCATAGGCCATCGCGTCTTCAACCGTCTCGATAAGAGCCATTGCGCCGTCGGGGACCTGACCCATGGTTCCAATGACTTCGGGGTGGCCGGCGTGGCCAATCAGGACGATTTCCTCTCCCTTTGCATGATGTCGCGTCGCTTCGACATGGACTTTCGACACCAAGGGGCAGGTGGCATCTACGTAGATCATTTCACGCCGGGAGGCTTCGGCTGGTACCGCTTTCGGGACGCCATGGGCAGAGAAAACGACCGGGCGGTCGTCTGGACACTCTTCCAGTTCTTCTACGAATACTGCCCCGAGATCTTCCAGACGGGACACGACGTGGGCATTGTGGACGATCTCATGACGCACATAGACCGGTGCGCCCCACTTTTCGATTGCCTCTTCGACAATCTGGATGGCGCGGTCTACGCCAGCGCAAAAGCCTCGCGGAGCGGCCAGCTGGATCAGGAGCTGAGGACGCACGTTTACAGGTGTGTCGACCGCTGTGTCCGCCATGCAAACCGATCTCCTTGTTCTCCTGCCACCGGGCGTTGCCTGAGTGGCCTGCCATCGGTAAAGCTTGATTTAACAGATGGGGCAAGGTCGTTGAAGTCCAAGCCCTGAATCCTGACACAAATCAAAGGACAAATCACCTGATGAGTGCTTCGTTTCGCCTGATTTCGCTGCTTACGGGAGTAATGCTGACATTGGCGGCGTGTTCTTCTTCCCGATCGGGCGGCGGTATCGGTTCTGCTCTCGACGACCGAAGAAATGCTGGTCCCTGCCCAACGGTCGGTGCTTTGTATGACTCCTCGAGGGTTGTTAAATTTGTTGGTGAAACAGAGCGGTATCCGGAAATTACCTATACGGGTGAAATATCCGATGTGCGATTGTTCTGCCGATATGTTGGGGATGAACCTATCCTTGCGGAAGTCGAGGTGGATTTTGCTTTTGGCAAGGGACCACAGGGCACTGAAAGGTATCATGACTATGCCTACAACATCACCGTCATGCGCCGGAACTCACGTGTTTTGAATCAGGAGCAGTTCACTGTTCGCGCAGATTTTCGCGATAAAGATGTAACGGCTGTTCGGGATCTGGTTGGTAGAATAATGATTCCACGCATTGATGACACGATATCGGGCGCGAACTTCGAAGTACTGGTCAGCTTCGACCTTACCGAGAAGCAGTTGCAATTTAACAGAGACGGTAAGCGATTCCGTCTTGATGCAGGCAACTGATCCTCTAAACGGCATCTAACAATACTTGTATTTAAAGGAGCGGCCCATGGGGACCCTCGTTTCCGAGCTGAGCGCTGTCTTCGCTGGCGCATTCACCGATATCGGGCTGGATCCGAAGTTTGGGGATGTTCGTTCGTCTGATAAGGCGGATTTCCAATGTAACGGCGCGCTGGCAGCCGCGAAGGCTGCGAAGCGTAACCCAAGAGAGATCGCCTCCGAGGTCGTCGAGAAGGTCTCCGAACACCGGGCGATTGCATTTCTGGAGATTGGTGGCCCCGGCTTTATAAACATTACCGTTTCTAGCGACGCTCTCAGCGCTTTGGCTGAGGAGGTGCGCCGTAGCGAGATGGCAGGAGCCGAGCGGTCTGCACAATCGGAGAAGATCATACTCGATTTCGGTGGTGCCAATGTCGCCAAGCCTATGCATGTCGGGCATATCCGAACCGCCATAATCGGCGACACGCTGCAACGGATTTTCCGTTTTCTCGGTGATGACCTCACCTCCGATGTCCATCTCGGTGATTGGGGCCTGCAAATGGGTCATCTCATTACCGAGCTGGCAGATGAACAACCGGATCTGCCATACTTTGATGCGGCCAATGAGGGACCATTTCCGGCCGAGAGCCCGGTCACGATCGACGACCTTTCGCGCCTTTACCCCCAGGCCTCTGCCAAGGCGAAGGAAGATCCTGAGCGCAATGCACGAAGCCAGGCGGCGGTTGCTGAGCTGCAGGCCGGTCGAGCGGGATATCGCGCTCTGCTCAATCATTTTGTAGCTGTATCTATCGAGGAATTGAAAGTGGACTACGGCTTTCTGGGCGTGTCGTTTGACCTCTGGAAAGGTGAGAAGGATGCAGAACCCCTGATCCCGGACATGGTGGCCGAGCTTAAGGAAAAGGGCTTTGCGAAAGAGGATGACGGGGCCTGGATTATTCCTGTGGAGCGTGAAGACGACACGAAGGACTATCCGCCGTTCATGCTCGTGAACTCCCGGGGGGCCAGCCTCTACCATACCTCCGATCTTGCTACGATCCTTGATCGAGTAAGGACCTATGATCCGGACCGGATGATCTACGTGGTTGATCAGCGCCAGGCGCTACATTTTGAACAGGTTTTCCGTGCGTCGGAGATCGTTGGCTATATGGACGAGGCGCGGCTTGAGCACATTGGCTTCGGAACCGTGAATGGGACCGATGGCAAGCCCTTCAAGACACGCGAAGGTGGGACGTTAAAACTCGGCGACCTCACAAGGATGGCGCTGGATGAAGCGACGAAGAAAATTGAAGAAGGCGGTCGCGTTTCCTCCGATCTTCCTGCCGAAGAACGCGGGCGCATTGCAGAGCTGGTTGCCAGGGCCGCGCTACGATTTGCTGATCTTCAGAATACGCGAACGACAAACTACGTCTTTGACCTGGACCGGTTCACAAGCTTTGAGGGGAAAACCGGCCCCTATCTTCTCTATCAGGCCGTGCGCATAAAATCGCTGCTTCGGAAAGCGGCAGAGGATGGCAATGCGCCGGGGACAATTGAAGTCGCAAGCGAGGCGGAACGGGCGCTTGTGCTGGCGCTTGACGGGTTTGACGGTGCGCTGAAACTCTCCAAAACAAAACGTATGCCGCATTTTCTGTGTGAGCATGTCTATAATCTGGCGCAGGCTTTTGCGGCATTTTACGGAGCGCATCCGATTGCTACCGAGGCCGATGCGTCCGTGCGGGCTTCCCGTCTGGGGCTTTGCGAAGCTATTGCGCGGCAGCTTGAGACCGGTCTCGATTTATTGGGAATAGAAGCGCCAGAGCGTATGTAAGTTTTTTGACCCGCAAGTTTCGGGTGGCGACAAGTGCTGTCGAGCAGTAATCCTCTCGGAAACAAGAGGGTTAGGTGATGTCTCAAAAAACCAAGTTTGACACCTTTGCGGCGCTACATGTCCCCGGCGACCCGGTCGTGCTGTTCAATATCTGGGATGCTGGCTCTGCTCGGGCCGTGGAGAAGGCTGGTGCCAAGGCGATTGCCACGGGCAGTTACTCGGTGGCGGAAGCTAATGGCTACAGCGATGGGGAATCGACGCCGCTCGACCTCGTTACCGCCAATGCCAGCTGGATCGCTGCATCGGTTGACCTGCCCGTTAGTATCGATTTCGAAACGGGATATGGCGACACGCCGGATGAGTCAGCCTTCAGCCTCGAAAAGCTGGCGCAAACGGGCATCGTCGGCGTCAATATTGAGGATGGACTCATTGGCGGCGGGCTCCGCGCAGTAGAGGACCAGTCGGCGAGGCTAAAGGCGCTTGCAGACATTGAAACATCTGTATGGATCAATGCCCGCACGGACGTGTTCCTGCAGACCGCGCCGGATAATCATGACGATCATCTAGATGAGGCCTTGGAGCGGGGGGCTGCCTATGCCGATGCAGGAGCAAACAGTTTCTTTGTGCCGGGGCTCACCGACCCGGTCCTGATCGCAAAGGTGTGCGAATCGGCGTCACTGCCCGTGAATGTTATGGCCGGGTCGAATAGCTCTTTTATTGGCGAATTTGCTCAACTCGGCGTGGGACGCGTGAGTTTTGGCCCATATCCTTGGCGTCAGGCGATGAAAAATCTGGCAGATGCCGCGCGTAATGTGTTCGGCGGCGGCTAACACTTGCCGGAATCTTGAATCGCGCCTAATTCATCATCAAAGACCTATCTCAGGGAGAGAGCGGGCTAATCCCGCCGCCGAAGGCGCAACCGCCCCGGAAACGCTCAGGCAAAAGGACCGGGGATAGGGTAACACGCTGGAAAGAGGCTGTTCTAAAGGAACTAGGGCCTCGCCGAAGGAGCAAGCGGCGCGCGAGTAAAGCGGACCGCCAATCTCTCAGGCACCGAGACAGCGGGGGCGATGGTATGTCCGGGATAGGGCAAGCCGCGCTTTGGAGTTCGGGGCCATGGCCGACAGTGATACTATTCCGCTGAAGCGAACGCCGCTTCATGACGTGCACCTTAGTCATGGCGGCAAGATGGTGCCGTTTGCCGGTTACGAGATGCCCGTCCAGTTCGAAGGTGTGAAGCCAGAACATCTATGGACGCGTACATATGCAGGCCTTTTCGATGTGTCGCATATGGGTCCGTGTTTTCTATTTCTGAAAGACGGTTTGGGCGACCCTGACGGCCATGAAAAAATCTCCGCTCTGATAGAGCAGCTGGCGCCCAGCAACATTGCCGGGCTAAAGCCCGGGCAAGGTCGGTTGAGTGTCCTTCTTAACGATGAGGGCGGCATTCTCGATGATCTGATCATCACGCGCATGCCGGATGCCGATCTTCAGGGCATGCTTTACATTGTCGTAAACGGTGCGGTGAAGGCGCAAGACTGGGCTTTGATCGAGCGCGAGCTTGGTGATGGGGCCATACTTCAGCGGGCGGATGACCGTATCTTGATGGCTTTGCAGGGGCCGGACGCCGAGTCTGTTCTGACACCCCATTTCCCCGAGGCCGCCGAGCTCAGCTTCATGCGGTGTGCGCACATTCAGAAGGATGGCGAACGCTATATGCTCTCCCGGTCAGGCTATACCGGTGAAGACGGGTTTGAATTGCTGGTTCCGAGCAACGAGATCGGTTTGAAACTCGTAAGTGATCTCCTAGCCGATGAGCGCGTGAAGCCGATCGGTCTCGGTGCCAGGGACTCCTTGAGGCTTGAAGCCGGGCTTTGTCTCTATGGAAATGATATGGATGTCAGCCGGACGCCAGTAGAGGCCGACCTATCCTGGGTGATCCAGAAGTCGCGCCGTGAGCGTGCGGATTTTCCGGGAGCGGAGAAAATTCTTCGGCAGTTGGCCGGAGACGTGCCTGATAAACGCGTGGGCATTCAACCTCTTGGTCGCGCCCCAGCGCGCGAAGGTACCGAGATCCAAATTGATGGTGTTCGAATAGGCGAAGTGACCTCTGGCGGCTTTGGGCCAAGCGTGGAGCGCCCTGTCGCCATGGGATATGTGCGCGCTGAGCACGCCGCGGCGGGAACGGAAATCGATTTGATTGTACGCGGAAAGGCACATCCCGCCGAAGTCTGCGCGCTACCATTTGTTCAACCGAATTATAAACGCTGAGGGGAATGAGGCGTCACCATGAAATTCACTGAAGACCATGAATGGAT
>JBCCIW010000158.1:0-7680 GCA_039028055.1 Pseudomonadota bacterium
ATTAAGGGAGCGAACTGCGAGGGGGCGCATCGCTGGCGGACCACTTTACTGGACGCCTACAATCGAGGGCTTGTGGAATTACGAAGAAACGCGCGCCAATCCGGAGGAACTCGATACCGATTGCTGGCACCGAGGTCTTGAGCCGGACACGATTGCCGATATCGAGGCGTCTATCCAGTATCCAAACCGGCTCGACTATTTTCAGCTCACGCCTCGGCGAAGACCGACTCTGCAGCGAAAGTTTGCGCAACTCAGGGAAGCGGGTGTCGTGCAACTAATTGGTACGGACAGCGGTATACCTCTGAAGTTTCACTGCCAGTCGACCTGGAACGAGATCGATATCTGGACTCGCATCATGGGTGTTCCGTTCATGGAAGTGCTGCAAGCGGCAACGTACTGGCCATCAAAGCTGATGGGTGTTGAAGATGAGTGGGGGACAATTGTCCCGGGTCGATATGCCGACATTATTGCCATTGAAGGCGACGTTACGCGGTATCCTGCATTGCTGCAGCGGGTCGACTTCGTGATGAAGGGTGGCGTCGTCTACAAGGAAGATGGCCGGCCTGTGGAAGAGGCGCTCGGGCCGCTCGCCCTGTCGAACTAGGAAAATCAAGCATGATATCGCCCGCCTTGCACGGAGTCGGCCGCGTTCTGCTAGCGCTTTACTTCCTCGTTCCCGGAATAATGAAGATTCCGGGTTGGGAAGATACGGTTGCAATGGTGGCCCGCCACAATGTGCCATTTCCAGATGGTGCTGTTGGCATTTCCATTGTTGTCAACATTATCGGGGCCCTATTGCTTATCACCAATCGTCACGTGCGTTTCACTGCGCTTGGCTTTGTCGCTTACACGCTGGTTGTGAATGCGCTGCTGCATGATTTCTGGAATTTCAAGGGCATCGAAGCCGCGCATGAAATGCAGAACTTCGTCAAGAATCTGGGAATCGTGGCGGGGCTGCTCGTCCTGGCGGGGTCAAGTGCTCGCCGTTCTCTTGATGTCCGTACGCTCTTGCAGCGCGACCCTTCTCTGGTCGCCTGAGAGTGACAACGGCGAGCACATACGATGTTGCCGTCGTTGGCATGGGTGCCATGGGTGCGGCCACGGTCGCAGCACTTTCGAAACGTGGGTTGCGGGTTCTCGGTATCGATCAGTTCGCGCCGCCTCACGATCAGGGCAGTTCCCACGGCGAAACTCGCCTGTTGCGGACGGCATATGCCGAAAATCCGGAATACGTGCCTCTCGTGAATCGAGCGATCGAGTTATGGCGGGAATTTGAAGATCTGACCGGTCAAATACTGTTCGAGCAAACCGGTGTTGTTTATGCGGCCCATGAGCCTTCATGCCTGCTGGATGGAATACGCCTCGCTGCCGAAGAGCATTGCTTGCCAACGCAGACTATTCAGCTGTCTGAACGTCGCGAAGTTCTACCGCAGCTTTCTGTTCCAGATGATTGGACGATGATGTTTGAGCCCGACGGCGGTTTTGTACATGCCGAGCGCTCGATCCAGGTGATGCTGGATATTGCGGCAAGGCGTGAGGTCACGCTTGTTCAAAACGAAGCTGTTCTATCGGTTTCAACGGATGGTTCGGGTCATCGAATCGCAACGCGCGAAAATCTGTATCATGCGGACCGGGTTATCATTTCTGCCGGTGCGTGGGTCAGGAACCTCCTACCTGAGCTTTCAGAACATCTGCACCTGCAGCGCCGAGTGTTACACTGGTTTAAAAGTGCGCCGGATAGCTTCACACAATCCAACAATTTCAAGCCGTTCTGCATAGCCGATAACGGTCGCTGGATTTATGGCTTTCCGGATGTCACTGGCGGTCGTATCAAAGTGGCGGATCATCATGAGAGCGAATATCTCGACGACATCGAAACCATCAATCGCGACACAACAAAGCAGGACTTCAGCGCTCTAACGAGCATCATAAGCAATGCTTTTCCAACGCTTGGGCCGCTCATTTCCTCAAAGGTCTGCGTCTACACGATGTCCTCTGACGAGCACTTTATTCTGGGCGAGTGCCCCAACAGGAAAGGCGTTTTTGTAGCGACTGGGTTTTCCGGCCACGGATTCAAATTTGCTTCTGCTATTGGCGAGCTTATGGCCGATATGGCAACGGATAGCAGTTATCAAATGCCCTATGAATTACTGAGTATTGATCGCTATATGAGTTAGGCGTCACATCCTTCGCCATGACGCGCCGTCCGGCCCGTCCATGATTTCGATACCTTCCAAAGCAAGTTCATCCCGAATGCGGTCGGCCTCGCTCCAATTCTTGCTGGCGCGCGCTGCATCTCGCGCCGCCACGAGTTGGTCTATGCGAGCCGTATCGTCTGTGTCGGTTCCTTTTTCCCATTCATCGGGAGTGGATTGCAGCAGGCCGAGGAGGTTCCCGGCTGCGACTAACTCGGCCTTTGCTTCCTCTTGCATCCAGAGTGGGTCATCGCTTTTCCTAGCGAAGATGGCAGATACGACACCCGACACCTCTGCAATCGCGGACGGAGTATTCAAATCGTCTTCGAGCGCTTCCAGAACGCGGGGGCGTGATAGTGGTTTGTCCTGCAGATGCTCCACCAAACGTAATGCTGCGTACCACCTATCCAGTGTCGCCTTGGCCTGCTTCAGCAAATCCTCTGTCCAGTCGAGGGGCGCGCGATAGTGGCCAGACAACATGGCAAAGCGAATGACCTCGCCATCCCAATTTTCAAGCAGATCTTTCAAGAGAACGACATTGCCGAGGGACTTCGACATCTTCTCACCGGCCATGTCGAGGAAGCCATTGTGCATCCAGTAATTCGCCATGGGGGCGCTGTTGCAGCATTCAGACTGAGCAATTTCATTTTCGTGGTGCGGGAACTGCAGATCGATCCCCCCGCCATGAATGTCGATTGTTGTGCCGAGTTGCTTAGCGGCCATGGCCGAGCACTCAATATGCCAGCCGGGTCTGCCTCGGCCCCAGGGACTATCCCAGATGGCGTCTTCCGGCTCACCTGCCTTCGCAAATTTCCAGAGGGCAAAATCTGAGGGATCGCGTTTTTCATCTTCTATCGAAACACGTGCACCGGCTTCATTGTCCTCGGCCTTTCGGCCTGACAGCCGACCATAGTCTTCCATGCTGGGCACATGAAACCAAACGCTTGTATCGCCAACATAGGCGTTACCTTTCTCGATCAAGGTCGCGATGATATCGATCATTTCGTCGATATGATCTGTGGCCCATGGCTCGATCGTCGGGGGAAGAGCGTTTAGCGCAGATGCTTCGGCGTTGTAGATGTCCGCATATTTTCGAGTGATGTCTGAAATCGAAACGTTGTTGGTCGCTGCTGCCGCAATAATCTTATCTTCGATGTCTGTGATATTGCGTGCATAGACGACATTGTCATCGCCATAAGTTGCGCGCAGCAATCTAAAAAGTGTGTCAAATACGATGACGGGCCGAAAATTACCAATGTGAGCATGGTTATATACGGTCGGTCCGCAGACATAGATCGTGATGCGCGACGGATCTTGGGGAGTGAAATCCTGCTTCTCTCGGGCGATCGTATTGTAAATTCTCAGCATTTTTCTTGCTTATTGTCCTGATTTGACGGGCTTTTGAACCAGTCTCGGTGAAATGTCATGGGAAAAAATTGGAAAGTTCAATGCGGGTGGCATATATGTTGGTCATCGCCCTGAGGGTAATAACTCGGGCGGGCGTTAAGTCCGGGCTATTTGGGTGCGTGCGAGCCTCCCACTTCGCCCCGGCTCGACCCTCGTCCCTCAGTACAGGAAATCCTTACATGGATGCTATAACGGAAAAGAAAGATCTTGTGCGCGCGGAGACTGTTCAGCGACCTTCTCAAGAAGAAGCTGAAGCCGCAGTGCGGACACTGCTTGCTTGGGCCGGAGACGACCCGGAACGAGAGGGGCTTATTGATACGCCGAAGCGCGTTGCAAAAGCTTATCGCGAGTTCTTCGCCGGATACGAAATGGACCCGGTGGCTGAGCTTGGCCGTACTTTCGAAGACGTTCAGGGTTACGATGACATTGTCATGCTGAATGATATCGACGTAGAAAGTCACTGTGAGCACCACGTGGTGCCAATTCTCGGCAAAGCGTACGTGGCTTACATGCCGACAAATGCGGTCGTTGGAATCTCCAAGATCGCACGCGTTGTTGAAATCTTCTGTAAGCGCTTGCAGACGCAGGAAACACTCACCCAGCAAATATGCGACGCCATTTCAGACACACTTAATCCGATGGGGGTCGCTGTTCTGATCGACGCGAAGCATCAGTGCATGACGACGCGCGGTGTTCACCACCCAAACGTATCTACGATCACCACCCAGTTCACTGGGGTGTTTAAAACCGACAAAGACATGCGGGATCGCTTCTTCCGTCTCGCGGGACGGTAGTCCGTACACCTCTTTTGTAGAGTGGTCTTAGTAGAATAATAAAACGCCCGTCAGCTGATTGCCGACGGGCGTTTTTCTTTTTGTGATTAAGGGTCTCGCCTAGAACTCTGCACGGAAGTTCACACCGACATAGCGATCAGCTTCGCGAGGGATCTGGAAGCGAAATGTGTCACCTGAGTTCGTTGTGACAAAGCTCTCATCAAGCAGGTTCTTGACGATGAAAGTGAGGCGATACTTTTCTTCATATTCGATCCCGAAGGAAAGATCCCAGAGATTGTAATCCGGTAGCAGGCTTTGGGCCGGGATCGGGAACGGGTTCACCGCAGGATCTGGATTGCCACCTGGGAGGAGGCTCTCCTGCTCATCTACGTGGCTGAAAGTTGTATTCAGGTAGAACGCGTACTGATCCGTCAACGGATAGTAGAAGTCCGCTCCGAATGTGTAGTTCACGTCTGGTGAGAATAGCAGATCCACATCCTGGAAGATGCCGCCCGGAAACTCCGGCTGGCCCGTCGTCGGATCCAGCGGCGAATTGAACTCTTGAATTTCCGCTTCGTTTAGCGCGACCGATCCGGTCAGTGTCAGGAACTCAAAGGGCGCCCAGCTACCATCGATTTCGATGCCACGCGTCCGCACGTCACCCGCATTGGTGAGGCGCGTAATGGTTACGCCCGTAGACGTATCAAATGCGTTCGCTTGAAAGCCCGATATGTCCGTCGTGTACAGAGCGATGTTCAATGCATAATTTGATGCTGCGAACTTGTATCCGATCTCGAAGTGATCGGATGTTTCCGGGTCAATCGGAACAGTGTCGTTGTTGCCCTGGTTGAAGAAGACGTTGAATGCCGGCCCCTTATAACCCTGAGCGTAGGTGAAGTAGGTGTTGCCGAAGTTCGCTCCGCCGAAGAGCAGTGTGCCGATGTCAGCGTTCAATCCCGCCCGGACTGAGAAATCGTTCTCCGTCGTGGAGCCGGTAAATGCTGGAACATCTACGAGGATTGGGTCGCCATTTGCATCGAGTTCACCTGTTGGTACGTCCGTATTCGGAACTGCGAAGCCACCTGTCTCGAACGGGAACTGGCTGTTTGGTAGATCAGGTCTTACGCCGACGCCTTGGCGCCCGAACGGATCATTGTTGATCCGGCTGTTTATGAAGTCCACTTCGTCCCGGGTCCACCGTGCGCCGACGAATAAATTCAATCCGTCCAGGATATCATAGTCAGCATTCCCGAAGACTGCGTAGTTGTCGAAGTCGACATTGGCGAAGTTGGTCGCGGATACGATGTCGTTCGCATTACAGGTGAGCCCAGGATTTGCGTCGAGGATCAGCTGGTTCTGGCCACCATTGTTCTGGCAGCTTGCTTCGCGCGTGAAATCGGATTCAATTTGCAGGTCGAAATAGTAAGCGCCGAACTGATAATTGATGAGCGAGTCTGCGGGAGACTGGACGCGCAATTCCTGACTAAACTGGCTGTTGTCGCGCGTACCCACATCATGGAGAAGGAATGGGACGCCGAATACCGGCTCGGTCGAAAGACCACCGGTCGATGTGAAGTCACCTTCGCGGAACTCCGTATTCGACCATTCGCGGAAAGACGTAATCGACGTGAATATGTGACCGCCGAGAGCTTCTTTCTCGAGGTTCAATGCGAACGCGTCGAAATTGTTGATTGTGCGTGTTTCAAAATCCTGATCAATCACGCGCGTATCGAGTTGAATGTCAGCCACGGGTCGCGTGCCATCACCCGGATCAACGATGCCGGCTCCCCCAGGAGGTGCGAGACTGTCTGCAAAACGGCCATTGTTTGCTGCAAGAGCAGGAATGTCGGCACAGCAATCATCATCGGTTTCATTGTGCTCATAGGTGAAAAGCGCGCTGAAAGTGTCATCTGGTTCCCATAGGACCTGCGCCCGACCGCCCCAGCGGTCATATCCGTTGACGTCCCGATTATTGAATAGGTTCCGGATGAAGCCATCAAATTCCGACCGGCTGACAGTAAGGCTCGCCGCAACGGTATCGGTAATAGGCCCAGAAATTCGGCCTTTCACCTGATATTCCTGATCCTCGAAATAGGAAGCAGAGATGTAACCGCCCCAATCATCCTGATCCGGACGCTGCGTGACAATGTTGATCACACCTGCTGAAGCGTTCTTGCCGAACAGTGTGCCTTGAGGGCCGCGCAGAACTTCGATGCGCTCAATGTCGTAGAGATCACCAAAAGCCTGACCGGAGCGGCCAAGAACCACGCCATCAACAACGGTTGCAACACTCGGTTCAGCTGCATCCGAGAACGAGATCGTGCCAATACCGCGAATCGTGATCGCCGAGTTCGCGTTAGTGGATCCCTTCCGGAAGCTCACCGATGGAACAAGCGTTGTAAGGCTTTCGAGATTATTGCTTGCAAATGCGTTTTGCACTGCGTCGGCCCCAAGCACACTGACGGCGACCGGTACGTCCTGAAGGCTTTGTTCGGTTTTCTGAGCTGTGACAGTGATCTGATCGAGACGACGGAGGTCTGCTTCATCCGTTTCCGTCTCTTGAGCAAGCGCTGGCACCGAAAGTAGTGCCGTGGCGCACGCTGACGCCAGTATGAGCTTTTTCAGCATTAGGAACTCCCCTGTTTTTTTTCAAGGCTGTCATAAAATTCTGGCCTGATCCACCAGTCTCGACCGGTGAGGATCAATTCTTCCAATAAGCGTGACATTTACGCCGTCTTTTGGAGAGACTAGATGGGGGCTACAATTTCCATCAAGGTCGCGCACAGAATTGCGCCATAGGTTCCGAGGGCATAGCCGAGTACCGCAAGAAGAACTCCGACCGGGGCCAATGCGGGATGGAATGCTGCTGCCAAAACAGGGGCCGATGCAGCACCACCAACATTAGCCTTCGATCCCACCGCAATGAAGAAAAAAGGTGCCCTGATCATCTTGGCGACAACAAAGAGCAGAATTGTGTGAAACAGCATCCAGATGATGCCCATAACGAATAGAAGCGGCTGCTCCGTGATGGCCAGGATGTCCATCCGTGTACCTATGACGGTCACGAGGAGGAAGATAAAGACTGTTCCAAGTTTTGACGCGCCAGCGCCTTCGAGACTGCGGGCATTTGTGAAGCTTGCGCCCAGGCCGAGTGTTGTTGCGGTCACAACAATCCAGAAGAAGCCGCTTGCGAGGATCGTATTCGCTGTTGCATCCATGCTCTGAAAGACGCCGCCAACTACGATTGATACGAGGTGCGACAGACCGGTGCCGCCGACAGCAATTGCAGTTAAGTAGATCATGTC
>JBCCIW010000159.1:0-7679 GCA_039028055.1 Pseudomonadota bacterium
CAAGAGCAGTTCAGAACGGAACAGGGGACGCAGTATGCGCGCACTATTGGCAATTTTCCCGCTCCTGGCAGTGCCGGTAATCATCTATAATCTCATGTCCCTCGCCGTTGGGCCGGAGGCCGAATATTTCAGTGTAGACGGAAACACTGTCGCACCTCTGCTGGCACAGTTGGACAATGTGATGGTGACCATCGAGATGATTGGCGGTGTCATCTGGGAAGTCACGGCGGGTGATTTGCTGATCGTCCTCTCGATCGGATTTCTGTTTCTTGAGATTCTGAAGTCCACAAGTACCGGAACAGCGACGATCATCAATCACGCCGTATCGATGATGCTCTTTATCGTTTGCCTGGTTGAATTCCTGCTATTTGCCGATTTCGCCACGTCGACCTTTTTCATCATCATGGTGATGACATTGCTCGACGTGCTAGCAGGCGTGGTTGTTACAATCATCGCCGCACGCAGAGACTTCGCGGTCGGCGAAGGCATAGGCTAACTGCCCGTTCTAATTGTTGGTTTTCTTGGTCAGAATATCCAGCTGAGCCTGCATTGCAGCCATTTGCGCTTGCATGATGGATACAGGGTCGGTGAAATCGATGTCTAAATCCTCGGGCTGAGCATCCGATTTTCCATTGGCTGCAGAAGACTTTGAAGTCGAGGACGCCCCCGGCATCATGGTCCGCATGGCCTTTTCGAACATCGCAACGTTCCGCTTTGCCTGGTCTTCGAAAAGACCCATCGGAGTCATTGGAAATGCTTTCCCCATGGTGGAGCGCCACTTTTCCTGACGGTCGGCAAAGCTATTCATGCTCATATCGAGCCAGGCGGGCAGAACGGACTGCATGCCGTCGCCGTAGAACTTGATAAGCTGCCTCAGGAAATTTGTCGGCAGCGCTCCATTCCCTTTGGTCTCTTGCTCGAAGATAATTTGTGTCAGGACGGATCGGGTAAGGTCTTCACCCGTCTTCGCGTCACGCACCTCAAAGTCGGTCTCCTTGCGCACCAGTTCCGAAAGGTGCTCAAGGGTCACATAGGTTGACGTAGACGTGTCGTAGAGACGCCTATTGGCATACTTCTTGATGATAATTGGACCGTCACTCGATTTTTTGCCCATTGGGACACCCGCCTGAATAATTACCCCAGCAACCAAAACCGCTGCTATTTCTGACTATATACAACAAAACTAGTACGAAAATGCCTTGTGCACTGCACAAATTTTTGATGAAGCAGTAAAAAATTGAAAAGACAATAGGAAGGAAGTCGTCGAATGAGCCGAATTGCACTGGTCACAGGGGGAACCCGGGGAATAGGCCGCGCCATCAGCGAAACACTGATCGCGAAGGGCTACACAGTTGCCGCGAACTATGCAGGCAACGACGAAAAGGCGAAGCAATGCGCCGACGAAACGGGCGTCACGTGCTACAAGTTTGATGTCAGTGATTACGACGCGTGTGCCGAGGGTATTGCGAAAATCGAAGCAGATATCGGACCTGTCGACACGTTGGTGAACAATGCGGGCATCACCTGGGATGCTCCCTTCCATAAAATGTCGAAAGAGCAGTGGGACAAGGTTATCGACGTCGACCTGAACTCTGCCTTCAATGTCACCCACCATGTCTGGGGCGGCATGCGGGAACGCAGCTTCGGTCGCGTGATCAACATCTCGTCGATCAACGGTCAGAAGGGCCAGTTCACCCAGGCCAACTATTCTGCGGCGAAAGCCGGCCTGATCGGCTTCACCAAAGCACTTGCCTATGAAGGGGCAAAGAAGGGAATCACGACGAACTGTGTGGCCCCCGGCTATATCGACACCGAGATGCTGCAGGCCGTTAAACCCGAAGTACTCGAGGGTATCATTTCCACGATCCCGACCGGCCGCCTCGGCAAAGCTGAAGAGATTGCATCAATGGTCGCCTACCTCGCGAGCGATGAGGCAGCGTTCATCAATGGTGCCACGATGACTGTGAATGGCGCTCAATACATCGCCGGCTAATCTTCTGGGGTACCAGCTGGCGGAACATCGAAGGCCATCAGAAGAGTCCGCTGCCGCGACGAGAAATTGTCGTCAGAAATCATATAGAGACGTGCGCCTCCACCTGGGAGGCGCGCTGTCGCGATGCCCTCAAAGTTATCGACAGTATAGGGGCGGGCAAGTCGGATCCGGCTTTGCCCTGCTCCACTAAGATCGCTAAAAGACCGAACTTCAATCAGGTTCCCGACAGGGCGTGCATAACTGCGAAACAAACCAAAAATCTCAGGACCTTGTCCGTCCAGCCCCACCAGGAAGGGACCGTTGGGTCTGGAAAGGCGCTGATTGAACGCCATACCATTCGTTGTCAGTATACTGATAGCAGATTCCGATGGCCCAGCGGCACCCGTTTCAAGCCCGACGACCAGAAAGCCCTCACTATCCAGCATCAACGCCTCCGCGCCCTGATTGGACCTGAACCCCCGGGGCAAGCCCTCGGATCTATCGGGAATATCCGTAACGAGGACACCGCGAGCATTCGCCCCACAGCCGTCAAGATCAAAGGCCAGAACGCGATGATCCCGTTCAAAACTGACCAGCGCCACGCCGTCTATGAGTTCGACCCCCTCAGAATCCCCCTGGCGCTTACCGCCTAACAAATTGCCGTCTGCGCCGCGCATGTAACCCACGCGACCATCACCATTGGGTTCGCCTTCCGTCATCCCAATCCAGAAGAACGCGCCAGCATCCGACACCGCTATCAGATCACCACTTGGCAATGCTGCCAGGCCGGACAGGCCGCCAAAATTGGGCTCTTCGCTCGTCAAGTGCCAGGCCCCACTGAAGGTAACCTCCGTCAACGCAGCGTCCTCATCACCGCCAAGAGGCAAGGCTTCATGCGCGATCGCAATCGGCGATCCGTCAACTCGAGAGAGACCCGCGGGACATGAGGACGAACGCAGCTCAGGCAGAAGGTCGACAACCATCACCGGTTCAGCGAGCTCATCATTACCGGTCAGCCGATCCTCCTGCGCGCGGGCGCAGGCTGCGAGAAGACAAATGAGCACAATTCCAAGATATCTGATCATTCGAATCTCCTAGCCGTGATATGTGACACGTTTGAGGAAAAAGAGTGCCAAAAAGCAAGTTGCTATCGGGCACTTCAGGTGCTCGACTGCACGTCAAGACAAGCAGGCTAGAGGAGCACGCCCATGGATCTCGGGCTGACAGGCAAGAATGCAATCATTCTGGGTGGAACCAGAGGTATCGGGCGCGCTATTGCAGACACGCTGGCAGATGAAGGCGCGAACGTCGCTGTCTGCGCGCGCAACCAGGATCAGGTAAATGAGGCCGTTTCAGCCCTGCAGTCCAAAGGTGTGACAGCCGCCGGGGGCTCCGTTGATATCCTTGATGGCGATGCGCTCAAAACCTGGATCGCATCCACCGGAGACGCCCTCGGAGGAATAGACATACTTGTCTCCAATGCCGGCGCTATGGCGCAGGGCAACGACGCCTCATCCTGGCAGAAAAACTTCAATCTCGACATTCTGGGCGCAGTAAACGCATTCGAAGCCGCAGAACCCTTCCTCGGAAAGTCTGCAGACGATAAAGGCGACGCCGCTTTCGTGATCATCGCCTCCATCTCCGCAGCGGTCGCGGACAATGCAGGATCATACGGCCCGATCAAGGCCGCTCTCATCCACATGGCAAAAGGACTGGCCAAACAGCATGCGTCGCGCGGTATACGAACGAATGTCGTCTCACCGGGCATGGTCTATTTCGAAGGTGGGATCTGGCATGAGGTCGAGAAAAATATGCCGGACTTCTTCAAACAGGCCCTCGCCCGTAATCCCACTGGCCGATGCGCGACACCTCAGGATATCGCCAATGCAGCCGTTTTTCTGGCCAGCCCGGCGTCGTCTTACACGACAGGGGCCAACCTCATTGTCGACGGCACAATTTCTAATCGCGTGAATTTCTGAGGTTACTCGGCGACTTCTTCAAATGCACGAGCATATTGAATAATGCCGGTACGAAACGGTCCAGTCAAAGCCAGGCCTTGAACGTATGCCTGATCGAGATCGCCATAGCTGAGGCCGCAATCGCCCTCAAACCCGAACCGGCTGTAATAGGCAGGATCGCCCACAAGCACGCATCCATTAGCGCCGAGGGCACGCAGTCGGTCCAGTCCATCAAGAACCAGTTTTGCGCCGATCCCCTCTGACTGCCGAGCTGGCGTAACGGATACCGGACCGAGCCCGAACCACTCACCGTGCACGCCATTAATGGAAACAGGGAAAAAGCTGATCTGCCCAAGGATTTCACCGTGCTCGACGGCTACGAGCGACAATGTCAAATCGCCGTCTTCGCGGAGCCCTTCGATAATCTGTGCTTCTGTGCCAGCGCTATATGGCTGATCCCGGAAGGCAGCTTTTGTAAGCGCGGAGATCTTGGCTTCATCGCCATGCTTTTCGGCCGCAGGGAAAGGTCACTCACCCACGGGGCCCTTTGACTTCCTGCAGTGTCGTCTTGCGCACGGAGCGACCAAGATCGACCTTACCTCCGCCATAGGACGGTGCACCGGACTTGGCCCCGCTGACAGCGCCACGCGTCGTCTTCTCAGTCAAAGGCGGCACGGCCATGGCCCCCGGAACGGGCCCGTTCTCTTCGAAGAGAGATGCCAGCTGTTCTGTCATGACGCCGCCGAGTTGTTCGGCGTCGACAATCGTAACAGCGCGCTTGTAATAGCGCGTCACATCATGACCGATCCCAATTGCTATCAGCTCAACCGGCGACCGTGTTTCAATCTCCGCAATCACTTCCCGCAGATGCCGCTCAAGATAATTGCCGACATTGACTGACAGCGTTGAGTCATCAACCGGCGCACCGTCAGAGATAACCATCAGAATGCGGCGTTGTTCGGGACGGCCCAGCAGTCGCTCATGAGCCCAGAGAAGCGCCTCACCGTCGATATTCTCTTTTAGAAGCCCTTCGCGCATCATGAGGCCAAGATTACGTCGAGCGCGACGCCAAGGCGCGTCCGCTGGTTTGTACACGATGTGCCGCAAATCATTTAGCCGTCCCGGGCCCTGCGGCTTACCGGATTTGACCCAATCCTCGCGAGCCAGGCCCCCTTTCCAGGCGCGGGTAGTAAAGCCGAGGATCTCCACTTTCACACCGCAACGCTCAAGTGTGCGAGCAAGGATATCCGCGCATAGAGCCGCCACCATGATGGGACGCCCTCTCATTGAGCCCGAATTGTCGAGGAGCAACGTCACAACCGTATCCCGGAACTGGGAATCGTCTTCCTGCTTGAAAGAGAGCGGCGCTGTCGGGTCGGTGATCACCCGAGTCAGTCGCGCGCTATCGAGCACGCCCTCTTCCAGATCGAAGCTCCAGGACCGATTCTGCTGAGCCATCAGGCGACGTTGCAGCCGGTTCGCCAGTTTGGATACCGCACCTTGCAGGCTTTGCAGTTGATGATCGAGATATGCCCTCAGCCGCGCCAGCTCTTCCGGGTCGCAAAGATCAGCGGCCTGAGCAACTTCATCATGTTTCCGCGTGAACACGCGGTACACATAATCAGGTCGATCGTCTCCTTCCCGATAGTTGGGTCTTAGTGGCTTTGCCCCCTCATCGGCGTCATCAGGACTGTCGTCCGCGTCCATGTCTGCTTCCGTGTCGACCTGAACATTGGTCTCTTCGCCTTCGATGTCCTCGGACTCTCCAGCCTCAATCTGCTCCATGCTGGAGCCCATCTGTTCCTCGCCCGGCGCATCTTCATCGCCAGTGCGGGACTCACTTTCATCGGAGTCCGCTCCCTGCTCGTCGGAATCCTCTTCCCCAGGTTCACCTGTCTCCTCACCGCTGGTCAGATCCCGGATCATGTCCCGGACAGTCTTCGCAAAAGCACGCTGATCAGATAGCTGCCCGGACAGTTTATCGAGTGCGTCGCCCGTCTTCGTCTGAACTTCATTACGCCAGAGAGCCGCAATGCCTTCTGCAGCTGGCGGCAAGGCCCGCCCGGTCAGCTTCTCCCGCAGGAGAAACTCGATGGCAGGTGCGAGAGGCGCGTCCTGACGGTCCTCCATGCGCGTAAGACCTTCACGTTCACAACGGGCTGCAAGCGCTGCGTCAAGGTTGTCAGCCGTTCCATCCATTGCATTGGCACCAATGGACTCAATCCGGGCCGTTTCCGCCGCTTCGTAAACCTCGCGAGGAATGTCGCCCTGAGGCAAGTGACGGGCATGGGCAGCTGGATCATGGTGAGCAAGGCGAAGAGCCACAGCGTCGGATTCTCCCCGCAACGTCGCTGCCATAAAGGGACTGATCTCGCGTGGGGGAGTCCTCAGCCGAAGGGTCTGCCCATCGGCGTGGGACGCCTCTGTCCCGAACGCCACTTCCAGCTCACTCTCCTCGCTCATTGCCTTGGTGGTGACACCAAGTGCATTCTTGAAGAGTTCGTGCGGACTTGCGTCTGAATTGGCCATGCCAACGATTTAGCGCGAGATGTTGCGAATGCGAAGAGGCATTGACCGTAGAGTGCGAGGCATCGCGACCTAAAGGTCCCGTATTCGCACTTTCTTTTGCGTGAAGCGCGTCAGAAAACGCTTCCACCAAGGACTTCTCAATGCTGGGGTCGGACGTTTGGTGCGATCCTGGCTGGCCTCGTCGGAGTTGGATTTTAGCCAGGCATAAGCCTCGTCAATTGCCTTTTTGCGATCTTCAGCGGTTATCCCAGTATTTCGGTTGCGCGTCTGCTGGTCCCAGTTTGGATCGCGCAACTCAGTCGAGAGCTTCGTCCAGGCCATCAGAATATCGCGCGGTCCGGCAGAGTTATTCAGACCAAGGGTACGCAGGCGCTTCTTTCGCTGCATCGAGACTTTCGGATCGACAAGTGCCCTGCGTCCGCGCTTCTCCCTTTCCTTTGTCAGGAACAACCGACGCGAAATCCACATGAGGGCGAATCCGGAACCGAGCCCGATGGAGAGACTTCTGACGAGGTCTCCCTGCCGGTGAAATACAATTCCGAGATATTTGTCGTACTCGAAATCAAACCCAGGGATCGGGATCTGCTCCAGCACGAAAACCATAGCAATCGCCGATAAAAGCGGGGCAACGATATAGAAAAAGAGGAAAGGGCCAGCTTTCTTGGTCACAAGTCCCGAGCCCACGAAGAAGCCGAGCAACATAACGATCAGTTCTGATCTATCCACGGTTTCGTGCCTCAGGTCGCGATACAGCCGACACACAACCACACGTTCATTAATTGACGATTGAAACTCGCGTCAAATTTGCAAGTTAGCGCAATATTTTAGTCGTCCGTTGGCGTCCACATTTTGTAGAAGCGAAACGGTTTCGGGAATTCTTCCCGGGGACATGCCACAACACAGACTTCCTCATTGTCGAGGGCAGACTCGGTCAGTACGACAACGTCATCAAAGGTTTTCGCTTTCGCGAACTCCTTCTCGTTGACCCGGCAAACGACCTTCTTGAAGGAGCCGCCAATCCAGCTCTGCATATTTTCATTGTTCTCAAAGGCCCGGAAGCAGGCGAGCGATGCATGCGCAGCTACGAGAGGAGCGAAGGAGTCCGGGAGCGACTCCTTCAAAAGGATATACATTTTCATAGCCAAATAGCGGTTACGCTACCTTCACCATGAGAGCGCTCTCAGGCAGCTCTTCGGCAAAGCAGCGCTGATACATTTCCG
>JBCCIW010000160.1:0-7595 GCA_039028055.1 Pseudomonadota bacterium
CAATCCCCTGCGACGTACGATTGTCTTGTTCATGAGAGTGGTGAGTTGATTGTCTTCACTGACACCGAAGAAGGTTGGCACCATGTGTTCTTTGACACGAGGCCGCTCGGCGTCTTCGAAACCAAGGCCTTGGCTCAGGCGCTTGGGCAATTCTCGGAAGGTGTAGAAGAAGCCCTCGGCCTTTCCGGAACTCATCAATTCGACTGGCATGCGCTCAGTGATGAGCAGTTCGAGACGCTTTGCTACGACATCATATATGCGCACCCGGGGTTCGACCATGAAACGATCCGAAAGATGGGAAATTCTCGCTCGCGAGATGGCGGGCGAGACATTGTCGTATGGACGCAACCGATAGCCTACAGAGAGCCGAGCAAGAAGTTCGTCTTTCAATGCAAATTGGTGACTTCCAAGAAATCACTCGGAAAGCGTGATGTTACGGACATCGGTGATATGCTGGATCAGTACGACGCCGAAGGCTTTGGCATCATGACCTCGGCTGTTATCGACGCGACTTTGTTCGACGCCGCAGACGCAATTTGCAAGCGCAGAAACATTGCCCAGAAGCACTTCTCTGTATTTGAGATCGAAAGACTACTCCGACAGAAGTCGCAGTTGAGGGCAAAATTCTTTGCTTCCTGATCCACTGTCCGAATGATCACGAATTTGGCTTTGAGGAGCTGCTAACCCAGTTTCAATGCAGCTTCGATTTCTGAGTGCTCAAAGGCTTCGGAGTAGATTCCGATATCATGGGATCCGGCACCCTCCGCGCGCATCGTCGCCTTCCAGCTACCTTCAACAATCCGAGCCATCTCATAAGCATGTGACCGAGCTTCCGCTTCGTTCAATTCAAAGAACTCGCAAGCTTCCAACGCTATTTCCATTGAGGCATCGAATGACCCGCCCTGGATTATGCCGGTTTCCAGAACGCGGTGCCGGGAGGGGGACGGGTTTACGTCGAAAGCTGGAGACAGCCGCCATCGATCGTTCCCGGCATAGATGAACCCGTGGTTCTTGAGGTGATCGTCCTTGTTCGACACGAGGATGGTGAATACGATCCGTCGCCAGAGTTCGTGCAGGTCCTCGACCGGCTTGCTCGAAATCTGGCGGATGACATCGGCGATGTCGGTGTAGAACCCGCCGTCCTCGCTCTGCCAGTCCAACGCGGTGCGCGCCGAAATATAAGGAATGCGGGTGTCGCCGCGGCGGTCGAACCGGCGGATCAGCGCAATGGGGCTGTCGCTGTCACGCAGCTCAAGCCGGGCATCGGCCACGCGCAGCCCGCACATGCGCGCCAGTTTCAGCGTCGCCACTTCGGCGCGCTCGACCGGTTTGGTGTCCTGTGCCGATGTGAACTTGGCAATCCAAAGATGCCCATCGCCTTCGATATTTGCTTTGGGGCGTGCACCACCCAGCGATCCAGCGACACCCGCAAGATCACGCGCTTCCTCCTCTGCGCCGCCCGGGTCTCGTTCGAAGCGTTGTGCGAGCGTGCGCAGGCGTTCCAGTTCGACCAGCCGGGGAATGGGCGGGGTCAGATCGGACAGCGGCTCCATGTCCTCGCCGAGGAAACGAAACGCCCCTTGCCGGGTGCGGTCATCTGACAGGACGAGATAGTCGAACTCGCTGAGGCCGCCGCCCACGGCCTTGGTCATCAAAGCGCGCCCCCAGGAATCCGGTGCCGCATCGGCAAAGCAGCCCGGCAACGCCGAGCGCTTGTCGTCCTTCCCAGATGAAAAATGGCTGCCCTCGCGCAGCGGCAGGCCCGGCGCGAGCGCGAAGCGATCCTCAGAAGCGAGCCAGGCCGCATCATATTCGAACTGCGAATGCTGGCGCCTCCCGTCGCTTTCGAAGCGCAGGCGTCCGACGATCCGTTTTCCCTCGCCAAGCGCGACGATGGCCTCGGGCATCAGAAACCGACCCCTTCCTCGTCATCGCCATCAGCGATCGAAGTGGCCTTTTCCTGACCTTTGCTCGACGGCTTCGGCGTGCGCTTGCGATCAATGCGTTTGGGCAGGCTTTCCCGGTCGAGCAGCAACCCGGTGTCATCCGTGCCCGCGTCCAGGAAGTCCGAGACGCGGTCGATCTCGCCGAGGACGAGGCACGCCATGGCGAGCGTGCCGATGCTCACACCGTCATCGCCTTTCTCGAGCCGGGCCACCGTGCTTTCGGACACGCCGATCCGTTCCGCGAAACCCTTTACGGAGATCCGCCGCTTCAACCGCGCCGTCCTGATATTTGCGCCCAAAGCTTCCAAGGCTCGGCGTGCGCTTACTGAGTTCACTTTAACCGCCATATCTGACGTCCAAACATCATTTAACCGTCAAATATGATTGATAGTGGAATTTTCTCTATCTTGCAAGTTCGTCGCCGGGTGAGCGGTCAGAGCCACGCCTGTCCGGAATCTGTCTACACGCTTCGGACAGGCCATGCCGAGTGTTGTGCAAAGTTTGACAAAACCGGAGGTCTGGTGCTGTCAACGGCGGCGACGCCCCGGAACCGGGGGCAAGTGCCAACGATCTGAGACTGAAATTCATAGTCTTAAGTGCGCGGCAGACGCGGAGATCACATTATGACTCTGCGAAGGCACGAATGATACCTTTCCTCCCATTCTGGGTGCCGTTGTTGGAGGTTTCGTATCATCTAAGGATTCAAAGGGGCGTCTCCCTGCGGGTCGGGCTTGGGTCTGCCGCGCGACTACGCGTCGATCCCACAACTCGGGCCACCGCTACCAGGCGAACTGGGACGCCCGGTTCTGTCTGCGCAGCGGCGGGGTGAGCCCGTGCCCGTCGTGCCAGCGACCGGCACGGCTGTCGATCCGGAAGAACAACTGCGCTTGCAAGAGGCCGAGGCGGCGCGGCTCGCAACGCTCTTTGCCGATGCGAGGTCGAGTAGCGTGGGCGATGCGCCTCAACAGGCAGTACCCGCAACATCTCCGGCGCCCGGGCTACAAAGTCTGTTCCCAGCATCTGCCGGGCAGACACGGCAACCCGACACGACGGAACGACAGGAAGCCTTCTTGGATCGCGAGGCCGATCGACGGACCACCGTCGCAGACCGGCTCCAAGCTCCGCCGAGTCCTTACGTCCTGCAGGCGGGATCGGTCATCGAAGCGGCCCTGCTAACTGGTCTCCGCTCCGATCTTCCCGGGCAGATCACGGCGCAGGTCACAGCCAATGTCTATGACAGCCCGACCGGGCAGTTCCTGCTTATCCCGCAGGGTGCGCGCCTCCTCGGCGAGTACGACAGCCGTGTCGAGACCGGCCAGCGCCGTCTCCTGCTCGCTTGGACTCGGCTGATCTTGCCCGACGGACGCTCGATCGTTCTCGAACGGCAACCCGGCACGGATCAAGCAGGATACGCAGGGCTCGAAGACGGGGTCGACAATCACTGGGGCCAACTGTTCCGGGCCGCCGGTCTCGCGACGATCCTCAACATCGGCCTCGAGACCGGCGAGGATGGCGGCGATGAGATAGCCGAGGTCATCCGCGACGGCACCCAGGATACGATCGGGCGCGCGGGCGAGGCCATCGTCCAACGTCAGCTCAATATTCCACCGACACTCAACATCCGACCCGGCTTTCCGGTGCGCGTGATGGTCACCCGCGATCTGATCCTCGAACCGCAAGGAGATGCCCGATGAGTAAGCTCAAGCTAGGCGACATTCGCAACGACAAACCGGTCAAGCTGACCGTAGAGCTGCCAGCGCAAGTGCATAGGGATCTAACGGCCTACGCGGAAATCCTCGGCGCTGAGAATGGGCAGAAGCTGGAGCCTGCAAAACTCATCGCTCCCATGTTGGAGCGGTTCATGAAGACGGACCGAGGCTTCGCGAAGCTCAGGAAGGAGCGCCGTTCCGCTTCGCTTCAATCCTTGCAAGGCTGATGAAGCGCCGGAGAGCGGGGTTGTCGTTTTCCGGACGCCAAGCCAAAGAGACTGGGAGACGCTCTCCAGTCCCATGAATGGGGCGGGTCGACACAGTTGGATAACGTGTGGCCGCAGACTGATCTGCGGTCAATGCCACCCCGAAACCAAGTGCGACGAGGCTCATCAAATCTCCTCCGCTAAGCATATGGCGATGGAAGTTAGCACGACAACCAAGTTCCGAAAAACGAATGGTCATAAGTTTCTCAATCTCGACCTGATCATCCGATGACCCTATCAGGACTGTTCGTTGAGCTAGGTCTGTCCAGGTTACGTTTCGCTCGCCGGCCCATTGGTCGCGGTCAGCGATAGCAATTACGATCCTTTGGGTGCCAAGGGAGAGCTGGTCCCCAAACTCTCTGGGCGGGGCGCCCATGACAAACCCGAGATCCACTTCCCGGTGGTTCAGGCGAGTAAATGTCTCGTCTTTCTCTAATCTGAGAAACTCTATTCTTACGTTGGGATGTGCTTTTGTAAATGCGCCCAACAGTTCTCGAGCGATCGAGTCCCACAAGCTGATACTTGACGCAATTAGGAGTTTTCCCCCGTCCCCAACCGCGCATGCCCTCGCGTCTCGTACTGCCACTTCAATTTTTTCGCTTGCACTTCGCGTAGTTGCGACAAACATGCGGCCCGCATAGGTCAAGCTGGCACCAGTTGTTTGACGCTCAAAGACTGAGATACCGAGAAATTCTTCGACTTTGTGTACCCGACGAGAAACAGCGGATTGACCTATGCCGAGCTTCTGCCCTGCTCTACGAAAGCTACCCGCGGCAGCCACCACGCGAAGTATTTCCAGATCACGCAGATCAATGCCGATCACCGGAATTTCTCCTTAGTTCGCAATCGACCGTTTTGAGTTTGAGAAAGCTCAAAGAGCTTTTTTCAAGATAGAAGTCTAAACCGCTTAACATCAGATCAGACGCCGATGTTCGCAAAGGCGGCTTTTGCTGCAGTAATGGCGTTCATCGCTGCGGGAACGCCCGCATAAACCGATACTTGCAGGACGATTTCAACGATTTCTTCTCGCGTCACGCCTGTATTCATCGCGGCTCTCATATGGAATTCAAGCTGCCCCTGAGCGGTGCCCATAGCCGCCAGCATGGCAACGGTGAGCATTTCACGCGTGCGCAGATCAATTCCATCGCGGCTGACGATATCACAGAAGGCATAGCCCAGAATAAGTTCTGCTGCCTCGGGCGAAAAGCTATCAAGATTGGCCTGGACCCGATCCGGTGCACCCGGCTCAAGCCGTTCAAGCAGGCCCATGGCGGATGCGAGATGCTCTCTTTCCCGGCTCATGCGTTGACCCCTTTCATGCCTTCAGCGGTGTAGCGTTCGCCCGAAGCGGCACCAGGTGGCACTAGACGATTGAGGTCGTCGAGATCGTCTTGCGTCAGTTCGACCGCAAGTGCTCCTACGTTCTGTTCCAGGTATTTCGATCGTTTGGTTCCTGGGATAGGGACTATCGAGACGCCATGCTCTTTCCCTTGTTCGATCACCCATGCCAGAGCGACCTGCGCTGGGGTGCAGCCTTTGTCCGACGCCATCGCCTGGACCGCTTGCACGATAAACAGGTTGCGATTGATGCTTTCGTCCGCGAAGCGCGGATTGGAACGGCGGAAATCATTGTCGGCCAAGCCATCGGTTGAGCTCATCGCGCCCGTCAGGAATCCACGGCCCAAGGGCGAATAAGGTACGAAACCAATCCCCAGCTCGCGGCAGGTTTCGAAAACTCCGTCTTCGGGATCGCGCGTCCACAGCGAATACTCCGATTGAAGCGCCGTGATCTGATGAACTGCACTAGCCCGGCGAAGCGTCGTGGGACTGGCTTCGCAGATCCCGATGTGCCTGATCTTGCCCTCATCCACGAGCTGCGACAGTGCCTCCATCGCTTCTTCTATCGGCCGTTGTTTCTCGATCCGGTGGATGTAGTAGAGATCGATTGTCTCGGCCCCGAGACGCTTGAGCGACTTCTCGCACGCTTCACGAATATAAGCGGGATCGTTGGAGATGCCGCGCGCATAGGCGCCAGGTTCTCGGCGGATGCCGAATTTCGTGGCGATCGTTACGGCATCGCGCCCGCGCTCGCTGATCAGCCTACCGATCAGCTCTTCATTGTGACCGAGGCCATAGGTCTCGGCCGTATCCAGAAAGCTCACGCCAATGTCGATGGCCCGATTGAGCGTCGCCATAGATTGCTCGTCGTCGCGTGGGCCATAAAATTCACTCATGCCCATACAGCCGAGACCGAGGGCGGAGACGGTTAATGGGTTTTCAGCAGACCCAAGCCGAATTGTAGAAATCGATGTTGTTTCTGGTGTCATTGGTGATGCTCGCTCCATGTGTTGTGGTTGATCCAAACCTAAACCTGCATGATGCGGACTTGTAGAGAACCCCATGCATCTTTATGCTGCATATATGCAGCACTCCGACTGGAACACTATTCGGGATTTTCTAGCGGTCGCGCGAGGTGGCAGCCTCAATCAGGCCGCCAACACACTGGGGGTCAATGCAACCACTGTAGGCAGACGTGTAGAGGCGTTAGAGGCAGCCTTGGGTGTACGCCTCTTCCAAAGGGCGCAAACAGGTTTCGTTCTCACCGACGAAGGTCGCGATCTTGTCGATCGCGCCGAGCAGGTTGAGGATGCCGCATTGGCGTTCGAGCGCCGTGCAGAACCGACTGACACTGTGACCGGCCATGTTCGCCTTGCAACAGCCGAAAACCTCGCCAACTTTATCATCCTGCCAGCGTTGAGTTCGCTGCGCAGAAAGCACCCCAATCTAGTGGTTGAGGTCTTGACCGACATTCAATCGGCCAACCTTCATCGACGGGAAGCGGACCTCGCGCTTCGATTAGTCCGTCCAACCCAGGGCAACGTCACGGTCAAACGGTTGGGTGAAATGCGCTATGGCCTCTACGGATCGTCGAAGTATCTCTCTCAACAGAGCGGTACTGAAGGTAGGGGCGATATGGGCCGTCTTGATACGGATCAGTTCATCGCGTGGTCGGATAGCTATCAGGACCTTCCGGCAGCAAAATGGGTTGAGCGGACCCTTCAGGGCAGAAGTCCGGCACTTGTCGTAACCAGTCTCTATGCACAGCTCGTCGCCGCGCGCGAGGGTCTTGGGATGGCGGTCTTGCCGTGCTTTCTGGCCGCGAGCGAACCCTCACTACGCCACGTGCCAAGCGAGGCGGATACTATCAAACAAGACCTATGGCTTGTCCTGCACTCCGACCTGGTCGCATCGGCCCGGGTCAGAGCGGTTGCTGACTTTGTGGAAGAGATCGTGGCCGAAAGCACTGGGAAGCTAGCGAAATTCAGCGAGAGACCTTGAGCAGCTTGCCGAGGTGGCCTGGGGCTGCACATTCCTGAGCCGCGACGCGCCCCAAAGTGCCGACACACATCGACCACTATCGTTACCCTAATGCATCCTCAGCGCAGATTTGCTGCAGAAGCGCCACGTAAGCACCGCGTAAGCAGGCTCTACAGAAACCGTCTACTTCTAATTATTTGATTTCATGAGGAAAATGGCGCACCCGAGAGGATTCGAACCTCTGGCCTCCGCCTTCGGAGGGCGGCGCTCTATCCAGCTGAGCTACGGGTGCATACCGTTCGCGAGATGCCTACGCCATGCTTACGCGAGATTTTCGGCTCCTTGAAGAGCGAAAC
>JBCCIW010000161.1:0-7530 GCA_039028055.1 Pseudomonadota bacterium
ATCAAGCACCATGCGAAGCTCACCGGAGGCGAGTTTGATCTGAGCGTATCCGCCATCACGACCAACCAGCTGAGCATAAGCGCCAGCCGAGCGGATCATCTGGCCACCCTTCTGAGGCTTCAGCTCAATATTGTGGATGATGGTACCCACCGGAATATTCTTCAGCGGCAGCGTGTTGCCCGGCTTAATGTCCGCCTTAGTGGACGAAATGACCTTGTCACCAACTGCGAGGCGTTGCGGAGCTAGAATGTAGGCCTGCTCGCCATCGGTATACTTGATCAGCGCGATGAACGCTGTCCGGTTCGGGTCGTACTCCAGACGCTCAACCGTCGCCTCAACATCAAACCTGTTACGCTTGAAGTCGATTTTCCGATAGAGACGCTTTGCACCACCGCCGCGACGACGGGATGTGATGCGGCCATTATTGTTCCGACCACCAGACTTGGTAAGGCCTTCAGTGAGCGCCTTTACGGGCTTGCCCTTGTGAAGCTCCGAACGGTCCACCAGAACAAGCTGGCGGCGGCCGGGAGAGGTCGGATTGAATGTCTTCAGTGCCATATCTCTCTCCTAGAGCCCCGTCGTGATGTCGATGGACTGACCGTCCTCGAGAGTCACGATTGCCTTCTTCCAATCAGGGCGACGGCCAGCAACGCCACGAAAGCGCTTGGTCTTGCCCTTCATCTTGATGGTGTTGACCTTGGTCACTTTGACCTTGAACAGATTTTCGACGGCCTCTTTGATCGATGCCTTGTCAGCGGTGATCGCGACCTTGAAGATCACCTTGTTGTCCTCGGAAGCGTAAGTCGCCTTCTCAGTGATGTGAGGCGCAAGGATCGTATCGTAATGGTGGTTCTTTACGTCGGCCATGGCTTATTTCGCCTCCTTGGCACGTTTCGCGAGCTGACGAGCTGCATACTCTCGGTCAACCTTCGCGCGCGGCGGTTCACCGGCGATCATTTCCTTGCACTGGCCCAGCCAATCCTCGGTTTTCGCCTTTTCGGCCTTGCCGACTTTCTCGAGGAGCGCGTCGCGATCGCCGTCTGACAGCGCGACATACCCAGTCAATGTACCTGCGCCATTCTGACGAAGGAGTTTCGCGACCTTCGGACCAATCCCATCGACAAGCTGAATATCGTCAACAAAATTGTCCCTCGAAAACAGCGAAGCGCCTTGAAGTTTACCTTCAAAGCGCTGCGAAATACCGTCTACGGCGTCTTTTGTGAGCACAAGTGTCTTGCGGCGCATCACGTCATAAACATTGAGTCCAATCACTGGAAGCACATCGACATTTGGAATGTTGCGCGCGGCGCGAGCAAAATTCTCATCAACATCGACACCACCGATAATCAGCGCATTGTCGATCCCGAGACCTTGAAGCTGACCACGAAGATCTTTTGTTTTCGGCGCGTCGAGCTTGGCGTCTTCAAGGACGATCAGCGCATCGTCTTTTACCTTGGAAGACAATGCATGAGCCAGCGCCATCTTACGAATACGCTTCGGAAGGCTGTGCGCGTGGCTGCGCACGCGAGGACCGTGAGCAACAGCGCCGCCAACGAAGATATTTGCGTTGCGAGAGCCGTGACGTGCGCCGCCCGAACCCTTCTGGCGAACATACTTCTTTGTCGTCACAGAAACGTCGCCGCGTTCCTGTGTCTTGTGCGTACCAGCCTGGCGCTTGGCGAGCTGCCAGCGCACAACGCGGTGCAGGATGTCAGAGCGAATTTCTTCGACACCGAAAATCGCAGGATCGAGCTTAGCCTTACCGGCCGCTTTACCCGCAAGCGTTTTGACCGAGACGTCCATTATTCACCGCCCTCTTTAAGCAGTTTGGCGAGAAGCTTCTTGTCCACGTCAGCGCGGGGCTCACCGCCAGCCAGAATGTCTTTTGCCTGACCGAGCCAGTCTTCGTTGGCTGCATCATCAGCAACCCCGAGCTCTTCGAGCAGCGCCGTGCGATCATCATCCGAAAGCGCAACAAAAGCAGAGAGCGTTCCAGCACCCTTCTCTTTCAACTGCTCTTCTGTTTTAGGACCGATGCCATCAACGAGAACGATTGTGTCAGCAGGCGAGCCTTCTGCGATTGGCGTTCCTGACGCAGGTGCCTCAGACTTAACGTCGCCGGTCTTTTCGGGAGCCTTGAACGATCCGGCAGCAGGTGCATCCGCGTGAAGCTCTTTCTTAACGGCGTCGCGAACTTCAACCCACGAGCCATCGTGACCTGGGATGGCACCCTTCACCAGCACGAGACCGCGCTCGTTGTCCGTGCGGACAACTTCAAGGTTTTGAACAGTGCGGCGCGCGGATCCGTAATGGCCGGCCATCTTTTTACCTTTGAAGACACGGCCAGGATCCTGACACTGCCCCGTGGAACCGTGGGACCGGTGAGAGATAGACACACCGTGTGTCGCGCGGAGGCCGCCAAAATTCCAGCGCTTCATGGCACCGGCAAAGCCGCGACCAACCGTTATGCCAGCCACATCAATTTTCTGGCCAGGCACAAAATGATCGGCCACCACTTCGGAGCCGATGTCTGGGAGGTCACCTTTTACGCGGAACTCGACCACCTTGGCTTTGGGCGCAACGTTCGACTTCGCGAACTGGCCGCGCAACGGTTTCGAGGCCCGCTTGGCTTTTTTAGTTCCGGCACCCATCACAACAGCTGTGTAGCCATCTGTACGCTCTTGATCGCCGCCCTTCTTGGTCTTGACGGTTCGCACCTCTTCGGTGCGCAGACCAACGACCTGGCAGCCCTCAAGCGCGAGGACCGTGACCGGCACATGCTGGCCATCATCATTAAAGACGCGAGTCATGCCGAGCTTGCGCGCGACGACGCCTGTTCGTTGAGCCGGAAGCGCCATTAGCGAGCTCCCTCAAGCTTGATCTCAACGGCCACACCTGCAGAGAGGTCTAACTTCATCAGAGCATCAACGGTTTGAGGCGTTGGATCAACAATATCCAGCATCCGCTTATGCGTGCGGATCTCGAACTGCTCGCGAGACTTCTTATTAACATGAGGCGAGCGATTTACCGTGAAACGCTCAATGCGCGTGGGCAGCGGGATTGGGCCGCGCACATCCGCGCCCGTCCGCTTTGCCGTGGAGACGATCTCCTTGGCAGACAAGTCCAGCGCGCGGTGATCAAAAGCTTTAAGCCTGATCCGGATATTCTGTCTGTCCATCGGTCCATCCGTCCGCAAGAAAGCGTGTGTTCGGACCGCGAACGCGTTTCGCGCCAAACCCACGCTGGGAATTGAGTTGTCTGTTTCGGGGAGATGCGTCTGCCTATTCTGGCACGGCCACCTCGTCGAAGCGCGCGTTCTATGTCAGGGAGTCGGCCACGTCAACAGGGGAAATGGACCAGTGATGCAAGAAAATCACTTATCGATTAGCGAAGCATTGTCAGCCTCAAAATTCGAAGCTGCAGTGGCGACTGCTTTCCAATCAAGACGAAACTCGGAGTGGATCTGATCGCTACCAACTATTGCGCGGTTTCCTCAAAGATTCGGAGCAAATTCCCGGATCCATAAGTGAGTAAAAGTCTACGCGAGTCCGCATTGAAAAAGTCAAAAAACGAAACCTCCGTTGCGCCGAGCCCTACTTCAAAAAACACAGGTTGATTGAACTGAGCATCAAACCCTATGTTTTGGCCAGACACATTTTCCAATAACATCGCAAACGGGGCGCTCTCGAGCGTTACAACTACATCCGCATCCGTATCGTCACCAAGATCTATTACGAGAACATCGCTTGGAATGCCGACCTCCCAACTAATATCGGAAACAATCTCGAACATCGAGGGGCGACGTATCGCGGGATCTCCAGAAATAGTATCCACAGTCTCCCGAAAAATGATCAAGCGATGCTCGCCTCGATGTTCGCCATTGCTAAAGGCAACCGCAAACAGTCCACTCGAGTTTCCTGCCAGATTGCTCGAAAATCCCCTTACGGCGAGGTTATCTGAAATATCGTCCGCCAAGGACACTGCGGGTAAGGCCGAGTAACTTAGTTCAAAGCTGCTTGCATTAATGTCCTGTAGAAAGACCTGATATGTTAAATTCTCAACATCGATTGCTAGCAGATCCCCAAGCGTTCCCGATAAATTACTGAGGGAACCCCGGTTCATTTCGCACAGAGAGCCGGTATCAGGAAGGCCAACCACCTCTACATCGACCATAGTGCCGCTTCCAAGTCCGTCAGGAAACTCAGCAAGCCGCAAACCCATGCCGCGCCTTCCCAAAAACAAACCCGGATTTTGTTGTAGGAACCCATTGTCAGTGGCGAAGAGATTAACATCTTCGACCGCACAAATCCCTTCCATCGGAATGTTCAGCGCCACTTGATAGGCGAATTCAAGTCCAGTTTGTATTGCCTCAAGTCCAATTAGCAGCCCCGATCCCTCCAAAGCATAAAGGATGCCGAACGGGCCGCCATCGAATATCAACCCAAGATCCGCAACGACTTCACCCTTGACGCGAGATTCTTCTTCAGCATTGGGAATTAGCAGCTCTAAATCGCTGGAGAATGATAATCCTGTCACTCGATTGGCAAATGTGAATTCGAGATTACCTGATTGCAGCACAGACAAGAACCCAAGTGAGTCTGGTCCAGCTGGCTGCACTACAGGAGTTGCCAAACCGATCGCCCCAAGTGGATTACCATCAACCTGACGTTCGAAGATAGCTGAACCAAATCTGCTTGTATTTGGCTCCAAGACGATATTGACCAGCTGCACATCCACCGTCGCGGTATTGAACAGCTCCCCGTCAGAGACTTCTACCTGAAAAGTCACAGATACGGTTTCCGTAATCTCCGGTGCCGTGAAGCTGAGGATCGGCGATGTCGGGTCAGTAATCTCGAGATCAGGCCCTGCGGTCTGCGTCCACATGAAGGTCAGCGCATCATTGTCGGGATCGGAGGAACCGGACGCATCCACCATGAAGGGCTGGCCTTCATCTGGTGTTGCATTGTCCGTGGTAATCGTCGCCACAGGGGCAGTATTTGTTGAAACCACGGGTGGTGGGGGCGGCGGTGGTGCCGCCGCTGCGGGCGGAGCAGTCGTCCCACCGTCCCCTCCGCTGCAAGCAACCAAAGCCAGAGCTGCAACCGTTGTCGCAAGCCATTCTCTCACCGCAGGCATGCGGCGCAAACCAGTATCCGTCATGTTTTTCCCTCTTCGCTCCCTCAAGCGAGAACTTGACGCTATCAACTTCCGCGCGCCGATCAAGACCGCACGCCTCTGACGCGATTGTCCGTGCCGATACAACCGCCTAGGGTGGTGAGGCATGATGACTCAAACGCACCTTCTCGTCGCGGCGACCCTCTTTGCAAAACGGGGTAGTGTGCGGCGTAACTCGGCAGTGATCGCCGGCGCGCTGATCCCTGATGCTGCAATATATGTGCTGTTTGTATGGGCGGTTGCCACGGGCATTCCGCAGGAAACTGTATGGGGTGAGATCTACTGGCAGGAACCTTGGCAGACATGGACGGCGGCGGGAAACTCGGTGCCGCTTTATCTCACCGGCTTGTTGATCAGCCTCGCTCTGATAACGCCGAATGACGGCCGTCCGCGCTGGCAGGCACTGCCTGCACTGTTCTGCCTGGCCGCCCTCACCCATCTGGCGGGTGATTTCCCACTTCATAATGATGACGCCCACCAGCATTTATGGCCGCTTAGCGAATGGCGATTCTATTCCCCAGTGTCCTACTGGGACCGCGACCATTTTGCAGGCATCGTGGCACCACTCGAAACTCTGCTAGGCCTTGCACTCTGCATCGTTCTTTTCCGGCGGTTCGAGGCACTTTGGGTGCGGTTTGCGCTTGGCACCTGCTTCCTGGCCTACCTTGCCGTCCCGCTGTTTTTCATTTTGCGTATTTAGATAAAAATGCACTGAAGAGAGGTTTAGCCTGTCTTGCGTCGGCTTCAAGCGATGCGGCGTATGAAAAAAATGGTCGAATATTCATTGTAGCCATCGACTTGCTGCACGACTTCAATGTCAGGGTTTACCGCGAGAAATTCATCCCATGCTCTCCGCTGTCCGAGATTTTTCTCCGCGAGATTGCCCGAATTCCAATCGTCAAAAATGATAACCGAACGATCGCTTAAAACCGGTTCGAGAAAGTTCAAAACAGGAACAGTAGACGTGTACATATCGCAATCCACCATTGCGACACCGACCTTCCTAATGTTCAGATTGCTTCTGTTTTGGTCGGTGAGGGTTTCATCGAACCAGCCCTCAACAAGCTCGGTCCGGCCTCTATCGACGCCACGGACATCCAGCATTCGCTCCGTGACAGAACGTGGACAACAGAAGGCACCCGGTACCCAATGGCCACCATCGTCCGTCGCCGCGGCGTCAGGCAAACCTTCAAATGAATCGAAGCCGAATAATCGAACATCATGCAGTTTAAACTGCTCTAATGTTTCATACATGCAGGCAAAGGAGCGACCGTTGTACACACCGAATTCGAGATAATCACCAATATGGCCGTAATTCCCTTCCAATAAAAAGCGTAGTGCTTGCGCCTGCTTCAACTTAAGTTGGCGCTCAGGTACAAGGCTGGTTTGAAAAATCTCCTTATCCGTGACGGGGGTGACCCGCCCCCATCCTCGCAGTCGCCAATAAGCACTTCTTACCGGTAACAGCACACCAACTTTGTCTAGCGTGCTTTTTAATCCGGATTTCAGATCACCCGACACAAAATGCCCTCCACGAATTCCACCAGAATCCCTACACTGCTAGAGAACATTTGTGTCAAGCGTATGAAATCGAGACCCAACGAAAGCCAGCAACGCTGATGCTTTGCTAACCCAGCATATTTCGGGCCTTTTTTATCGACTAGCGCATATGTAGCGGCTAATGCTAATTGCCGGTTACTATATGATAGTGTGCCGGTCCCTGGAGACCTTCAATGTCGAGATCGAAGACGGTGGCGCGAGAGGAATAGATAAAGGAGCGCAAGATGCAGGATAGATACAATTGGGTGAGGAGCGCGAGCGCAGTTACTCTATTTAGCTCCTTCGCACTAACAGCTTGTACTCACGTTGGGACAACATCTGAGAACAAGGTAAGTCCCCGCACATTCGCTGAATTCGAATTGATCGAAGCGCGGGAAAATCGTGAACGGTTACGGACGCTCAATCAGCTGAAGGCAAAGCGATCCTCGGCTGATTGAAAAGCATTAAAAAACGCCGCCCCTGATGGAGCGGCGTTATTACTATTGTCTCCATATCGCGCCATCGGCGCTCACATGGTTCGTCGGCTCAAGGCTGCACCGCCCCAAGCACTACTTCTTAATCGCGGACACCACGCCAGCGCCGACGGTGCGGCCACCTTCACGGATCGCGAAGCGGAGGCCCTGATCCATGGCGATGGGCTGGATCAGCTCAACGTCGAACTTCAGATTGTCACCCGGCAGAACCATTTCCTTGTCAGCCGGAAGCGTCACAACCCCGGTCACATCCGTCGTCCGGAAGTAGAACTGAGGACGGTAATTGGTGAAGAATGGCGTGTGGCGGCCACCCTCTTCCTTC
>JBCCIW010000162.1:0-7516 GCA_039028055.1 Pseudomonadota bacterium
CTCTATCAAAAAGGCTTACTCGCACCTGAGAATGAAGTTTCGCGGGGCAAGGTAGCTAAGTACTCTTTTGAAAGCCTCTGTGCAGCAAGTGTTGCTCTGGAATTGTGGCGAAAGGGGATTGACCCCCGGCTTATAGAGCAGGTTATGGTTCAGTTGGGGGAAGCACATGCCCCTTTGCACCCAGTGCCTAAGTCAATGTCTGTTCCCGCAATATGGAGTTTCAAAAATGCCCTTAAGGGGGTGCGTGAAGGTAAACTTTGGTTACTCACAATTTGGACATTTGACCAACCAGACGACACATCCAACGCTCTGGTGGGTATTCATCCAACGACGGATGGTTTGAACGAAGAAGATAAAGAGCTACGTGCCGCCACGATTATTCCTGAGCAATGCTTTGAAACAGGACAACTGGGTAAGCGTCGAGGTCTCAAGATTACAATAGATTTGTATGAGCATCTCTATGAAGTGTTTAACGAAGTATCGAACGCGTGAGTCTCGCCGCCCGCATAAGAAACGCCAGCAAGGCGTTATTCGGTCCTGCCGAACCTAATCGTCGTTCCTTTGATGGCGCGACGGGCGGACGCCGTGCGGGCGGCTTTGAGCGGTTCGGACCAATCAACTCAGAAGTATCGGCTGCTGGTCCGCGCTTGATGGAGCGTGCCCGGTCCAAGTTTGCTAATAACCCGCTGGTCAGGAATGGTGTTGAAAATCTCGCCACCGCATTGACCGGTTCGGGCATTCAGGCCAACAGCGGGCACCCGGATTCAAACATTCGGGAACTACTCGATACGGCATTCATCGAATGGGCACCCGGCGCAGATGCCGACATGCGCACGGACTGGTTTGGACTGCAAAACCTCATAGCCCAAACAATGATTGTGGACGGCGAGTCCTTCATTCAACTCATTCCATCAAGAGACGGTTTGAAGCTCCGCCTTATACCCGCCGAACAAGTGGACTGGTCACTCACGCGCGAACTCGCTGGCGATGCCCGCATTGTAAATGGCGTCGAGTTCAATTCAGATGGCGAGCGCATCGCCTATCACATTTTGCCCGTCTCTCCGACTTCGATCTATCCAACATATGGCGAGCCGATCCGCGTTGCTGCTGACCAGATTTTACATGTCTTCAAACCCATTGCCGCCGGACAGGTGCGCGGCGTGTCATGGCTCGCGCCAATCTTGCTTCAATCTAATGAATTTGACCAGCTTGTTGATGCTCTGCTTGTCGGCGTGAAAGTCGCAGCCATGCACGCGGGCTTCGTCATTGACCCCAATGCAAATGGCACAGTTGCGTTCGATCCAGAAGACTCCGAAGGCCTCGCTAATGCTTCGCTTGAACCGGACGTCATGCGAGTGCTGCCTGCCGGGACGGATGTTCGATTTTCAACACCACAGCAGGCCAATGAAGTGTCAGCTTTCCTACGTTTAAACTTACAAATGCTTGCAGCCGGGTTGGGCATCCCCGAACACATGCTTAGCGGCGACTTATCCAATGCCAACTATTCCAGCATTCGCGCCGGGCTGCTGCCGTTTCGTGCCCGCGTTGAACAGATTCAATATGGCGTCCTAGTTCCACAATTCCTGCGGCCCGTCTGGCAGCGTTTTGTGGCCCTCTCAGTCCTATCAGGCGCAACCGAAGCGCCGGGATACGAAAGTGAGCGGGCAGCATATGAAGCCGTGGAATGGATACCGCCTCGCCATATGCAGGTTGATCCGCTGAAAGATACGCAGGCCGTAAAAGAACAGCTTGGCATGGGCCTTATGTCACGTCGTCAGGCCGTCGCTGAACAAGGCTGGAATGTCGAAACGCTGGACGCTGAAATTGCCGCTGACAGGGAACGCGAAACCGCACTTGGTTTGGATTTTTCCACAGCAAGGGAGTCGAGTGATGACTGACCTGACACTTAGGGCAGCGCTGACGCCTGCCACATACGACTCTGACACGCGAACGATTGAAGCGATCATTAGCACAGGTGCGCCTGTTAATCGCGGCGCATTCATTGAACCTTTCTCTTGAGGGTGTTGACCTTGACCGCATCGCAGGGGTCCCTGTTCTGGACGCGCATCGCCAAGACGCCGCTACCCGCGTTATTGGTGTTGTGGAGTCAGCCCGACGCGAAGGCGACGCCCTCATTGCAATCATTCGGTTCACAGAAGCCCCGGATGCACAGCCCACTATCACACGCATTCTCGAAGGCACTCTGAAAGGTGTCTCCATTGGCTACCGCGTCAGCAGATGGCGCGAGGGGACAACGGATTCTGGCAAGCGGTTACGAACCGCCATCGCTTGGCAGATTTTTGAAGTAAGCGCGGTTCCAGTTGCTGCCGATACATCGGCACAATTCAGGAGTGACTCCAGAATGGATGAACACATTGAAGTGCCGGACAATCCGGCCACCCCCACCCCTGCTGCCGCGAATGATCGTGCAGCATATCGAAGTCAGGTCCGCGCCGTTGCAAGCGTCGCTGGCCTCGCCCCCGAATGGGCAGACACGCATATCGACACAGAAACAGACATTGTTACCGTTCGCGCTGCTGCCTTTGAAGAAATGCAGGTGCGGTCAACGCCGATCCGCGTTGCTACGCCTGCGAATGATGCAGCAGAGCAAAATATGACCCGCCGTGCTGATGCCCTGTTTGCGCGCATGACAGGCGAAACGCCAGAAGAACACGCCCGCGAGTTTATGGGCGAGTCCCTTAAAGATCATGCGCGGGCGGCACTTGCGGCAAGCGGTATCGGCTTTGCCGGAATGGATGATGACCAACTATTTCGCGCCGCAGCGCATACGACTTCGGATTTCCCGAACCTGCTAACCAGCACAGCGAACCGGGCGCTTATGCAATCCTATCAAGCCGCTGCGTCACCTGTGAAAGCGATGGCGCGTCAAAGGCTGCATCGAGACTTCCGGCCTATGACGAAAATCCGCCTTGGCGGTATGCCGTCTCTGGGCAAGGTCGCTGAAAATGGCGAGATCAAATCCGTCACACGCGACACGTCAAAAGAGACATTCGCGCTGGATACTTACGGTTCGATTTTCAGTCTAACCCGGCAAGCCTTGGTCAATGATGATCTTGGCGCATTTGGCGAGTTTGCGACAACCGCAGGCCGGGCTGCAGCGGAGACCGAAGCCGAACTGCTTGTTACGTTGCTGACCAGCAATCCAAACATGGATGACGGCACTCCGCTCTTTGATGCGTCGCACGGCAACATCGCCACTTCTGGCAGCGCCATCTCGGTAAGCGCTCTGCATGACGCTCGCCTATCTATGCGCAAACAAAAAGGTCTGAACGATAAGCCCATCAACGCCGTTCCTCGTTTCCTGCTTGTTGCGCCAGATCGCGAAACCGAAGCTGAGCAGGTGCTCGCGGAACTGAACGCAACAACCGTTGCCGAACAAAATCCGTTTGCCGGGCGCATGACGCTTGCCGTTGATCCGCGCTTGCCGGACTCGGCTTGGTATGTTTTCGCTGACCCGGCTTCTATTCCGGTCCTTGAATATGCCTACCTGTCATCTGCGCAGGGGCCACAAATCGCATCCCGCGAAGGCTTTGATATTCTAGGTATGGAGTTCCGAGTCATTCTCGATTTTGGGGCTGGCGTTACGGACTTTCGGGGGCGCTTTCCTGAACGAAGGCGGGTAGCTATGAAAGACATGGACGCGCTCGCCAAAGAAGCACATGCGGTATCAGACTTTTTCGGTCGGGTGGCGCTTGCTGCCGGGCTACTGAGAAAACTTGGACCGGGTAATCAAGTTGCGATTCCGGGCGTGGACGGCAAACCTGTCCTGATAAGCCCGGACACTGATATCGCGGGGCTTGGCCATGACGCGCTTATGCGTCTGCGAGAGCTACGCCAGAAAATGGGCTTGCCGGATTTGTCCGAAACCGCCCTTAGCAACTGGTCTGACTTCCACAAAGAAGCGCTCGAAGGAGTGCCGGAGGTTACGGCATGTCACTAACGGTACCTCAGCTCACACAATGGCGTGACCGCCTCATTGAAGCGCGCCTGTCAGGGATTCGTGAACTCGAAGACCAGAATGGCGAGCGGATCGTCTATCGCACTGACCGTGAAATGCAGCGCGCTATCGATGCCGCAGATCGCGAGATTGCCCACCTGTACGGGCAATCCGCAAAATCCACAATCTACTTCAAAACATCGAAAGGAGTTTCGTAATGCGAAACCACATTCAAGCCGGGCATAATATCGACGTGCCCGCACCTTCCACAGTCAATTCCGGCGACGGCGTTATAATCGGCGCGTTGTTTGGCATCGCCAGTACGGATGCCGAAGCGAATGAAACCGTGGCTATCGCCATAACAGGCGTTTACGACCTGCCGAAAAATGCAGCCGATGATATCAGTGTCGGCGACGCGCTCTATTGGGACGACGCGACCAGCGAAGTCACAACAACCGATACAGGCGCGAAAATTGGCGTAGCTGTAGCCGCTGCGATTGCCCCAACAGCCATCGCCCGTGTGCGCTTGAACGGCAGTTTCTAATACATGAGCGGCAGTGACTCTCACTCCGGCACGAGACTTGCCCCAAGAGGGTTGAGTCGGGCTGCTGCCGCTCAATACGTCGGCGTGTCTCCGGGCACCTTCGACAAATTGGTTGCTGACGGCATAATGCCAAGGCCAGTGGCAATCCGTTCTCGGAAGGTTTGGGACCGTTTCAAAGTCGATGCGGCCTTTGAAGACCTTTCGACAGAGAATGAAAACGAGTGGGATACGGAATGGGACAGTCAGCAAAACGACCACCATACCTAAATATTTATCGTGACCGGCACGGGCGCGAGCGCATCTATTTTCGCCGTAAGGGTTATCCAGCAGTCCCCCTGTCCACCCCGCTATACAGCGATGAGTTTTGGGCTGCTTACCAGAAGGCCATGACCTTACCTAAACGTGCGATAGGTGCAGCACGCACAAAACCCGGCACGATCAATGAGCTGATCGTCTCGTATTATCGCTCTCCAGAATTTACGACGCTGCGTGCAAGCACAAAAGCGACTTACCGCGGTATCATCGAACGCTTTAGAAAAGATCACGGTGATAAGCGGGTTGCTAAACTTCAACGCAAGCATATCCGGCAGATGTTTCAGGCCAAAGCCGAAACGCCGAACGCGGCCAACAATTTTCTTCGCATTCTGCACCTCCTAATGCGCCATGCGATGGAGATGGAAATGCGCTCTGATGACCCTACAGACGGCATTCGGAAATTTAAAATTTCCGGGGGCGGGCACAAGTCATGGGAAGAACCCGACATCGAAGCCTATGAGCGTTGCCACCAGCCGGGAAGCAAATCGCATTTAGCATTGATGTTACTTCTCTACACTGGATTGCGCAGGTCAGATGTCGTTCGGGTTGGGCCTCAACATCTGAACGCAGGCTTCCTCACAATAGAGCAAACCAAAACTGGAACCTCAATGAGTATTCCTGTTCACCCTCGACTCCATAGAGCCTTGCGAGAAGTTGACACGAAGCACATGGTCTATCTAACCACAGCTTTTGGAAAGCCGTTCACCGCAAATGGATTTGGCAACTGGTTTAGAGATCAAGTTCGTCTCGCAAAGCTCGACGGTTTGTCAGCGCACGGACTCCGTAAAGCCATTGCGCGCAGACTCGCAGAGGCGGGCTGCACGCCACATGAGATCATGTCGATCACAGGGCATGAAAGCTTAAAAGAAGTTCAAAGGTACGCTGCTACGGCAAACCGCAAAAAAATGGCTAAGTCCGCAATGAATAAAATCACGAGCTAAGCGAAGCTCTACTCATCGCCAATAGATTTTATTGAAGCGGGTTCCAAAACATTAGCGGGTATTATTTCGTGCTCGCGTATTGTGGTTGAGCGCCCAACCTCAAAAGATAGTCTGGCCAATTGGTCGTTCATTTTCTGCGTCGCCTCAGATGACTTTTCCAACGCGACCATTTCGGCTTTCGCTAATAGCTCGTTTTCTCTCGCCTCAAGTCGAGTGATGCGATCTTTCTGTTCAGCCATTATTGCAAGCAGGTCATCAACGTTTTTGTTTAATCGCTCGACCGCCGAGGTCAGTTCAACGAGCTTTTGAATGCTGGAAACCCAACCCATCAATCCGATTCCCGCATTGTTTGCATGAGGAATTCTATTTTTTGTGAAATACTGTTCAATCCGTCCGTGGCCGAATCGAGCGCATAATTAAGTGCGAACAGTTGTGCTTCTTCGCTACTCTCCAAAGCTTCCAAAAACTGCTCCGAAGTCATGCCTTCTTTGGAACTATCCTTCCTAGGCCACGCAATGAGCGGACCTTCCTCAGCAAGACCTTCCACTACATCCATTCTTATCTTGAAGGACTCTCCATTGAAGTCGAGCGCGTCCGACGGCCTTAAATCGGGCTTGTCCAAGCTAGGCTCCGATGGGATTTTTGTACGGTCTGCCATACTATTACTTAATCAGAAAACCGAAAAGAATCCACTACGATAAATGAAATTCGGCACAAAACTTGTACAGAAAGTGCCTAACCTCTCAAAAGAAAATGCCTAACCTTCCGCCAATACACTGTATTCATTGGGGAACATATAGAGGGTGGCGGTGGTGTCAGTCTAACGCGAACCGGTCTCCAGCAGCGGTAGGTTCAGACGGGCTAGGCGGCAAGAAGTTCGCGCCATTCGAGAAGAGCGGCGTTTCTTTGGGATTTGAATGTTTGTCTACGGTTGAGGTGGCGGTCTAGATTGAAGTGATTATGGAGCGAAGCGTGGGTCGAAACGAATTTCTGTAAGTTCGACATCCTTCGAAATCTCGACATTGCGCGTTCTCGTCGTCGGAAAGGTAAGTGTGAGTTTTCTGCCCTGTTGTTTAAGTGGCGACCGACCTCCTGGCGGTCCACGTTTCCAATCTCTTTCATAGCGGCGCCGTATGAACGAAGCCGGTCTGTGACGACCACTTGTGGATTTCCGTAGCGCTTCATGGCTTTCTTCAAAAACGTAAGCGCTGCCTGCTTATCCCTGCTTTTGGTGAAGTACGATTCCAGAACGTCTCCCTCATGATCCACCGCTCTCCAGAGGTAATGTTGCACCCCGTTTATCTTCACGAAAACCTCATCTAAATGCCACTGCCATTGAGTATGTTGGCGCATCTATGAGGCGCGTTTCGTCCGGATCTTACCGGCGAACATAGGCCCAAATCTATCGACCCACATCCGCACACTTTCATGGCAAAGATCGATCCCTCGTTCATGGAGCAGGTCTTCCACGTTTCGAAGCGAAAGCGGAAACCGGACATACATCATCACTGCGAGTTGGATGATCTCAGGTGATGTTTTGAAATAGCGAAACGGATTTTTGGTCATGAGCCGAGTGTAGAACAGGGCACTTAAAGCTCACTTTCCGCTGACAATTCCTTCGGGACAATTGTATTGCAAAGATGGCCATTACGATGAAGCCGATTATGCCGAATGGACCGCCAATCATGAAACTGCTCAGCAGTCCGAAGTGGAGAAGCAGAAAGACCAAGCCGGCGATGGCGTTCGCAATCACTCCCA
>JBCCIW010000163.1:0-7486 GCA_039028055.1 Pseudomonadota bacterium
CTCGGCATCAATTGCAACCAAGCTGCTGAATTCGCTTGGGGGAGCGACTGTGATCGGCCCGATGCTGCTAGGATTTCAGAAGCCTGTACAGATTGCGAGTTTTGGCGCGTCCGTCTCGGATATTGTTACGCTTGCCACGCTCGCCGCGTTCGATGTCGACGGCGTTATGGGTGGTATCAGGATGGGTTAAAGGCGGCAGGCTGACCTTTGGCATTTTCTACGCTTTTTAGGTCGGGAGCCTGCCTGTCCGCTTTCATCTTGTCGACGAATAATGAGAGGAGAATCGCTGGGATTCCCAAAGCCGCGGCGAAGAGGAAGAAACTCGAGTAGCCTGCAATTGTGGCGTCTTCCCCCCCGCTGAAGGACTTAACAATCGTTCCGGAAGTGCCTGCTACTATTTTTGGACCCAGGCTATAGATCGACGAAAAAATCGCATACTGAGTACCAGCGAATGATTTGTTCACAAAAGTCGACATGTAGGCGATGAAGATCGTCCCTGCGTAGCCACCAGCGATATTGTCTGCTGTGATCGCGACGAAGAGAGGAACGAGAGACTCCGACGACTGATTAACGAGCCAGGCAAATGTCACATTGCCGATGACTGAGACGACGGCACCGATGATCAGGGAGAGTTTAAGACCTAAACGAATGGCTGAGAGGCCCGCCGCTGCTACGCCTATAAATACGACCCATACACCGAAGATGCCGCTGACAAGACCTATCTCTTCGGGGGAGTACCCCATAGCACTGTAAGCGGGTTTAGCCATTATACCCATAACAATGTCGCTTAGCCGATAGAATGAGACGAAGCACAGAATCAGCACTGCAATCTGACCATGGCGCCAGAAGAAGTCCGCGAAAGCTCCATAGGCCGGATGTTTCAAATGTCGGCTGTCCGCCGGTTGTTTGCGGATAATTGGAACGAACATGGCGGCAATGATGATTGGTGTAAGCGCTACATAGACTGCCAGTTGCTGGATCGTGCTTCGCTTCGTGTCCTGCAGGCCTAGGGCGTCCACAGCTGCGCTAACACCGAGCCCCACAATGCTTGCTAAAGTGATCACACCCGTGACGATTAGAGCCGTTGCGAGGAGGCCTTTTGTTACAGCACTCAAGGAGATCGATCGGTCCGTTGATCTGTCTAGTAGTGCACGGACGAAATAGATCAAGAACCCAATTGCGGCCATGGCGGTGAAAACCTGAACAAGTGCTTCTAGGCCGCCCAAAAGGGTTCTCGCAAAAGAGCCTTCGATGAATTGAGTGCCGAATTGGCCGAAGGCTGTGAACAAGCCAACCAATAGCAATGCCAACCCGGCAAAGGCCGCCGTGCGAGTCCCATGACGGCTATCCCAGACTGCGAAGACCAGAGCTGCCAAGACCATTATCGCGGCCATGGAAATATAGGCGGCATTGAAGTTTGCCACGCCGGCGATCACCAAAGCGACACCGCCGGATATGATCATTCCAACTTTGTATCCATATTGATAAGCAGCGGCGAGGGGTGCTTGCTCATCGTCATTATCCGCGGCTTCTATTCGCCAACCATCGATTCCGATGTCTTGGGTTGATGAAAAGAATGCCAGGATAAATGAGAATAGCGCTGTCACCATTAGATTTTCAGTTGGGTCGGCCAAGCCTATGCCAACCAGTGCAGCCGCAACTCCCAGCTGTGCAACAAGTATCCATGCTCGACGCCGGCCAAAAATGCTTGAAAGGCCCGGAACGTCAAATCTATCTAGAATGGGTGCCCAGAGAAATTTGAATGAGTAGGCGAGGCCAAAAAACGAAAAGAACCCGATAATGGCAACATCGACCTCTGATCTCTCGAGCCAGACACTAAGAGTCGAGAAGTACAACAGAAAAGGAAGGCCCGCGGTAAATCCGAGGACGAGCATCATTGCCATTTTCGGCTCTGCGAACGCTCTTATCGCTTCCCGGATTGATTGGCGGTTCTCGTCTAAAGGGCTGCTCACGCTGCCCCCCGTGACGTAGAGGGTGTTGCCCACTCTTCAGCGAGTCGGCGTAGTGCTTCGGCGTCGAGTGGTTTTGCCGCGACCGTACTCGCGCCTGCCGCCCTTGCCCGCGCTTCTATAGCCGGGTTCACTTCTGCTGATATGGCACAGATCGGGATCTTGCACCCTTGTTCTCGAAGTTGTTTCATTGCTTCAAAGCCATCCATGACGGGCATTCTCAAATCCATAAGTATCAAGGCAAAATCGGCTGATTCTGTCGCCTCGATTGCTTCCTGTCCCGTTCCTGCAAGCGTGATTGCGAATCCGGACTTTTCCAAGGCACGCTGAGCCACGAGGGCATTAATAGCGTTATCATCGGCGATCAGTATGCGCTGGGTGGATGGGACTTTGGGCGCTTCGTCATCACTGAAAACGCGGCCGCCGGTTCTAACAATCTCGAGCCGTTCCAGCAGTGAGGCTGGGCGCAAGGGTCTGACAAGCCAGCCCGCGCATCCGAGCAATCTGAACTTCGTCATTGCGCTCCTATCTTCGGGGCGCAGTACAATGAGAGTCGGCGCGATTGTGGCTAGGCGGGCGATTTCGGCGCTGGCCAGGCGGGGGTCGGCAAGAATTGCATCAACACCAGATAGCCTCGCCCCGGGGTCTACCAAGATAATATCGCTTCCAGCGTGAAACAGGCTAGCACATATGGCGAGGGTTGAGGGTTTTGGGAGGCCTATCAAGGCGATGCGTCCGGTTACAGTCGCTCTATCCGCATGCAACTGACGGGGATTGCCGGGGAGGGAGAAGCGGAAGGCTGTTCCCATGCCGGGCGCGCCGAAAATCGAGATATCGCCGCCGAGGGCGGTGACCAGTCGGCGGGCGATTGCAAGGCCGAGCCCGACGCCGCCATCTTTCTGTGCGTCTGCCGCCGAGGATTGCTTAAACGCGTGGAACAGGCGCTCGCGATCGGCTTCGGCGATTCCTGGACCGGTATCGAAGACCGTCCATTCAACTGCGTCGGAACGGACATCAACATCAATCAGAACGCCTCCGGTTTCGGTGAATTTCAGGGCATTTCCGACAAGATTAAACAGGATCTGGCGGGTCCGACCGGCATCTGCAACGACTTGATAGTCACTCGCCTGCATCTCTCTGACTGCGATGTCGATGGACGCTGCATGGGCCCTTGGCGCAAGTAATTCTGCGACCTCTCTCGCCAGTTCAACCGGGGAGAACTGCGTTTCCTCGAGCTCTATCGCATCTGCATCCAGGCGGGCATAGTCGAGCACGTTGTTCAACAGTTCGAGCAAGCGGCCTCCGCTCAGCTTAATTGCTTCGGCATATTCGCGTTGGGCCGGGTCGAGATCCGTTTCCAGAAGAAGGGACACTGTGCCGATAATACCGTTCAGCGGCGTCCTGATCTCATGGCTGGCGGTGGCAAGAAAAGAATTCTCTGCCCGCTCGGTCGAATCTGGCTTCTGCTCGTCCATGGCCGTAAAAATCCATGAAATACCTGAGCTTTTGATTAATGGGCGAGTGATTGTTGTATCGAAACGCCCTGTTGTGCTGGTGGGCGACGGCGGTAGGAGAGCGCTTCGGCAACATGAATTCGATGAACGCCGGTTTTTCCATCGAGATCCGCGATCGTGCGGGCGACCTTGAGGACACGGTGGTAGCCCCGAGCGGTCAGGGCCAGCCGCTCGGCCGCGTCGGAGAGAAGTGACTGTCCCGGTGCATCCGGGGTCGCGAACCTGTCGAGTTCGGGCGGTGATGCGTCGGTGTTCAGTGGGCGGCGTGTCGCGCTGGTATCATCGAAGCGATCTAACTGGATTTCACGGACGTCCAATATGCGGGCTGCGACTTCTGCGGTGCCTTCATGGGAAGGCGGCAGAGTGAGGTCGATGGCTGTTACCGGTGGTGTGTCGTGAAACAGATCAATGCGATCCATCAGGGGGCCGGAAATCCGGGATTGATAACGCTCAGCGCAGGCCGGGGCGTTCCGGCATGCGGTGCCGCCATTTCCGCCCCCACAGCGACATGGGTTCATGGCCGCAACGAGCTGGAACCTTGCCGGGTATCGTACATGGCGATTGGCGCGGGCGATAATGGCCTCTCCGGATTCCAGTGGTTGGCGCAGGGCATCTAGGGCCTGGGAATTGAACTCCGGCAACTCGTCAAGAAAGAGGACGCCATGATGGGCAAGGGAGATCTCGCCGGGCTTCGCTTTCAACCCGCCGCCTACGAGGGCAGCCATAGATGCCGAGTGGTGCGGGGCGCGATACGGCCTGCTGCGGCTGAGCTGCCCTCTCTCCAGCAGTCCTGCGATGGACTGGATCTGACTTACTTCCAGCAATTCCCGCGCGGACAGAGGCGGCAAGAGCCCTGCAAGCCTCTGAGCGAGCATGGATTTTCCGGATCCGGGCGGCCCGCAGAACAAAAGGTTGTGGCCACCCGCTGCAGCGATTTCGAGGACTCGTTTTGCCGTCTCCTGTCCGCGGACATCACGCAGGTCCGGTATGGGCGGTCCTTCAGCAAGGTCACCCTGGACCGGTGGCGCGAGAACAGCTCGGCCGGAGAAATGATTGACCAATGCGATCAGATTGTCCGCCGCGATAGCGGCACCGCCAGCCCAGGCTGCCTCGGATCCTGACGATGCAGGACATATCAGTTGCAGGTCCAGGCCGTTCGAGGCGACCGCAGCTGGCAAGACACCGATTGCTGCTCCGATCCGGCCATCGAGTGACAGTTCCCCAATGGCAGCATGGCCATCGAGCGCGTCCGGCGCTATCACGCCCATGGCGGCGAGAATTCCGAGGGCAACGGCCAGATCGTAATGGCTGCCTTCCTTCGGGAGGTCGGCTGGTGCGAGGTTGACGATGATCCGCTTCGGCGGAAGGGCGAGGCCAAGGCTGGAGAAGGCTGCGCGGACCCTGTCTCTGCTTTCACCGACGGCTTTGTCAGGCAGCCCGACTATGCCGAAATAGGGGTTCGATCCCGACATGTGGACCTGAACGTCGACCGGTTTTGCTTCGACGCCTTCAAAGGCGAATGTGGTAATTCTTGCGACCATCTAACCACCCGTTCAATCGAGTACAGGGGTAATTCATCAATGAGAACAAAAATAGAACTTTCTGGTTGAATCGCGGGGATAGATTCAGCTTGCTTCTAAATCTATCCGTCCGGATTACAGACCGAAATGTCCGGATGTGTCCGGAATTCCGGGGATGAAATCTGAGAAAGCAGAACTGATTCAGTAGGTTGAGTTCAGAAAAGGCGTCCGGACGGCGTGTTGGTTTTTAGAGCTGGCTTGCCGTATGGCCGCTTAGCGGACGTTAGCGAGACATGGATTGGGCGAGGGTACTTGCGACAAAGCGACAGGCGACTTCTGGCGCGGAGTCCATAGAGTCTACAAAGACTGATCGGCTGAAGTATTCGTCGACACGAAAGTTAACTCCTATTCCGATCAGATTTATTTTTGGGTCCATCTCCAACTTATCGATAACGCCTAACAGGTGGTCTACTAGGTAGCTATCGTGGTTAGCTGAGATGGTTGCGTCGTCGACAGGAGCCCCATCCGAAACGTGTATAAGGATCTTGTGTCTTTCGGATCGTTTCATTAGGCGCGATGTTGCCCATTCCAGGGCTTCGCCGTCAACATTCTCCTTGAGGATGTCGCGTCTGAGTAGATGGCTAAGATTCGCCGGGGGTTTTGCAGTGGTATCAGAATGCGTACGATAGGTAATATGGAGTAGGTCGCATAATCGCCCGGGATTTTCTGGTTCCCCCTCACTTATCCATCTTTTTCTAGATTCACCGCCATGCCAGCTTTCAGTGGTAAAACCCAAAATCTCATGCCTGATGCTCAATCGGCAAAATAGAAAGGATAAGGCGTCTACGGTGCTGTAGACAGTTTCCGCTTTGCCGAACTGATTCAGCGAGCCTGAATGATCGACCAAAATGGTGGTTGCATATTCCTCAGGAGTCGGAAGGCTTCCTATATCAATCTGTTGGGCAATTTCTGCGGAAACCCTGTCAACGTCCGCTCTCAGACTGCGTGACTTCTTTTGATACTTACGCAAACGTAGCCACAATACCAGACGCCCCAGAAGATCTGGCTGAGGAATTTCGCTCGCAAGAACTGACCAGTCGAAATCCTTTGTGTAAGCTTTGTAGCTCAAGGAACACTCCGCGCGCTTCTGCCTTGCGGTCATATAGTGACAGCTAACTTCCGCGAACGCATGCTTCCACTTCTGATAAATAGCCGACATTGCGGATGAGTTGCCTGACTAATGCTGTTTCGCCTTTTATCTCCCCAGTCTTCGTTCCACGGCGTCCCAGAAGAGAGAAGCCGCATCCACGCCCGAGAAGCGCTTGAGTTCCTGGACGCCCGTGGGCGAGGTGACGTTCACCTCGGTGAGCCTGTCGCCGATGACATCAATGCCAACGAAGACCTGGCCGCGGCGTTTCAGCTCCGGACCGATGACATCGCAAATGGCGTGATCTGTTTCGGTGAGTTCGTAGGGTTCCGGCGTGCCGCCGACATGCATGTTCGAACGCGTTTCGCCGGGAGCCGGGCGGCGATTGATGCCGCCGACTGCAGCCCCATCGATCAGGATGATACGCCGGTCACCTTCCGAAACGTCCGGCAGGAAGGCCTGGGCGATGATCGGTTCGCGGGAGCGTTCAAGGAACATCTCCATCAGGGAGGCATAATTGGAGTCGTCTTCCCTGACTCGGAAAACGCCTGCACCGCCATTTCCATAAAGTGGCTTCAGAATGATATCCTTATGGGTTTCGCGGAATGCGGCAATTGCGGTTTCATCGCGAGAGATAAGTGTGGGCGGCATCAGCTCCGGATAGAGGAGGGGAAAGAGCTTTTCCGGGCTGCCGCGGACGAAGGCCGGATCGTTCAGAACGAGCGTGCGTTCGCCGAGCAGCTCCAGAATATGGCATGCCGTAATGTAGGACATGTCAAAGGGAGGGTCCTGGCGCATCAGAACAACATCGATATCCTCGGCAAGGTCGATCGTGGTTTCGGCTTGGAAGACGCCGGGTTGATCAGCTTCGCGCTGAACCTTGACCGGTCTGGCGCGGGCCAGAATGCGGCCCTCCGAGTATGACAGATCGAAGGGGTGATAGACGTGGAGCGTCGCGCCGCGCGCCTGTGCGGCCTCTGCAAGCGCGAAACTCGTATCAGCGTTGATGTCGACGGTTTCGAGGGGATCCATCTGGATGGCGACGCGAAGTGACATGGGCTATCGGCCTTCTCAACTGTTTGGGCATCTGCTCTTTCAGTCTGGTGACCGAGTCAAGCACGCAATGAAAGGGACAACCTCACGGCAGACTTACGGCAGAAGATTTTCATGCGGGCTATTGACCGCAGCGCCTCCAGACCCCACAGAGAAGTGCAATCCCGAACAATCAGGAAACGCGAGCCCCGACCGGGCAAATCTGCTAATTGAACGTTTTCAAATTTGAGTTTGAACAGATGGCTGAAAAGAAACAGACGCGAACGGGTCCCGTCACCTTTA